>NZ_JAAQWY010000101.1:0-533 GCF_012985765.1 Pseudomonas sp. WS 5071
GGCCGGCCTGGCGGCCCGTCTCAAGGAACTGGCGAGCGTGCTGGGCGTGCTGCAAATGGAAGCCGACGACTTTCTGCAAGCCGGCGCCGAAGGGCGTGTGGATGCAGCCGAAGTCGACGCACTGATCCAGGCCCGCCTGAATGCCCGTGCCAACAAGGACTGGGCAGAATCCGACCGCATCCGCGACCAACTCACCGCCATGGGCGTGGTGTTGGAAGATGGGAAGGGCGGGACGACGTGGCGGTTGGCTGACTGACGGCTGATTGTTTCAAGCTGAATAAAAAACGCCCCGACTGGTTCGGGGCGTTTTTTTGCGCAACGACTTGCCCTCTGTGGGAGCGGGCTTGCTCGCGATGCTGGCAACCCGGCACTACAGACATGGCGCGCTGATGCCATCGCGAGCAAGCCCGCTCCCACAGAAAGGCATCCCACGGCCCTGCCCATCCGACAAAACACTGACCCAGATCCATGCTTCGATCGCCAGACCGGGTTAAAAAGCCAAGTTCCAAACTTGCTAACAGCGCTTATATAAG
>NZ_JAAQWY010000102.1:0-531 GCF_012985765.1 Pseudomonas sp. WS 5071
AAGGAATTTCGTCGACCTTGCTGTAGGCCGTGCCCACGTTCAACTCGCGGTGCACCTCAACATGCTCCAGCACCGCGACGTCCAGCAGGTTCTTCAGGCCGGTCTGGTGATAGCTATTGAGGTAGGCCATTTCCAGCACGTCGTCGGACTCTTGCCCCCAGATGTCCACATGACGGGCGAGAAAGATTTTGTCCTGGGTCAGGGTCCCGGTTTTATCGGTGCACAGTACATCCATCGCGCCAAAGTTCTGGATCGCATCCAGCCGCTTGACGATGACCTTTTTGCGCGACAGAAACACCGCGCCCTTGGCCAGGGTCGAAGTCACGATCATGGGCAGCATTTCAGGCGTCAGGCCCACGGCCACCGAGAGTGCAAACAGCAGGGCTTCGGGCCAGTCGCCTTTGGTGAAACCGTTGATGAACAGCACCAGCGGCGCCATCACGAACATAAAACGGATCAGAAACCAGCTGAATTTATTGACAACGGTCTGGAACGACGTTGGGCCACGGTCGGTGGCCCCGATGTGCTGGG
>NZ_JAAQWY010000015.1:0-116976 GCF_012985765.1 Pseudomonas sp. WS 5071
ATTGCCCGCGTGCTGCACAACGACCCGGCCACCGGGGTGATGCGCCACGCCGACGCGGGGTACGACATCGCCATTGACTGCGCCAACGAGCAGGGTTTGAACCTGCCGATGATTAACGGCTAAGCCGTATGTTGATGACGCGCGTGCGCAGGCGTGGATGCGTCCCCCTGCGAGCACGTCAGCCCACAATAAAAACGTCATTTATCAACACGCGTGAAGGAGTATTAACGTGCTTGAGTTAAACCTGATTCCCGGCCAATTGAGCCTTGCCCAGCTGCGTGACATTTATCAGCAGCCAGTGGCCCTCACGCTGGATGAAAGCGCATCGGCGCAGATCGATGCCAGTGTTGCGTGTGTTGAACAGATCCTTGCGCAAAACCGTACCACCTACGGTATCAACACCGGTTTCGGGCTCTTGGCATCGACGAAAATCGCCAGTGATGACCTCGAAAACCTTCAGCGTTCTCTGGTGTTGTCCCACGCTGCGGGGATTGGCGAGCCGATCAGTGACGACCTGGTGCGCTTGATCATGGTGCTCAAGGTCAATAGCCTGAGTCGCGGCTTCTCGGGTATTCGCCGCGTGGTGATCAACGCATTGATCGCCCTGATCAACGCCGAGGTGTATCCGCACATTCCGCTCAAGGGATCCGTGGGTGCATCGGGCGACCTGGCGCCATTGGCGCACATGTCGCTGGTGCTGCTGGGCGAAGGCAAGGCGCGCTACAAAGGTGAGTGGCTGGACGCACGCACTGCCTTGAAACAGGCCGGTCTGGAGCCGCTGACGCTCGCTGCCAAAGAAGGGCTGGCGTTGCTCAATGGTACGCAAGTGTCCACCGCATTTGCGTTACGCGGCTTGTTTGAAGGCGAAGACCTGTTTGCCGCTGCCATGGCCTGTGGCGGCCTGACGGTTGAAGCGGTGTTGGGTTCACGCTCGCCGTTCGACCCGCGCATTCACGCAGCGCGTGGCCAGCGTGGGCAAATAGATGCAGCAGCCATTTATCGCGACCTGCTGGGTGAAAGCAGCGAAGTGTCGCTGTCCCACAAGAACTGCGACAAGGTCCAGGACCCGTACTCGCTGCGCTGTCAGCCGCAGGTCATGGGCGCTTGCCTGACCCAGTTCCGTCAGGCGGCCGAAGTGCTGGGCATCGAAGCCAATGCGGTTTCGGATAACCCGCTGGTGTTCGCCGAGCAGGGCGACGTGATTTCCGGGGGTAATTTCCATGCCGAGCCCGTGGCCATGGCTGCCGACAACATGGCGCTGGCCATCGCTGAAATTGGCTCGCTGAGCGAGCGTCGCATCTCGCTGATGATGGACAAGCACATGTCGCAATTGCCGCCGTTCCTGGTGGCCAATGGCGGGGTCAACTCCGGTTTTATGATTGCTCAAGTGACCGCCGCCGCGTTGGCCAGCGAGAACAAGGCGTTGTCCCACCCCCACAGTGTCGATAGCATTCCGACGTCGGCCAATCAGGAAGACCACGTGTCTATGGCTCCTGCTGCGGGCAAGCGTTTGTGGGAAATGGCTGAAAACGTGCGCGGTGTATTGGCTGTTGAGTGGCTGGCGGCCTGTCAGGGGCTCGACTTGCGCGATGGCCTGAAAACCTCTCCGAAGCTGGAAATCGCACGCACCACGTTGCGTGAAAAAGTGGCGTTCTATGAAAAAGACCGTTTCTTCGCCCCTGACATTGATGCAGCCATGCAATTGCTGGCGTCGCGTTGCCTGAACGCGCTGGTGCCTGCGCGGATTCTGCCAAGCCTGTAATCACGTCGCCGCAGAGGGCGTTTAGCCCTCTGTGCGGTGGTGTGCGCCGACAAAAATAATTAAGGACGCGCGAAATGCACAAGCAAGCTCAAGGTTTGAAGCGCGGGCTGACGGCTCGCCACATCCGTTTCATGGCGCTGGGTTCAGCGATCGGGACGGGTTTGTTTTACGGTTCGGCGGCGGCCATTCAGATGGCCGGCCCAGCGGTTTTGCTGGCGTACCTGATAGGTGGCGCGGCCGTGTTCATGGTTATGCGCGCATTGGGCGAAATGGCCGTGCGCGATCCGGTTTCAGGGTCGTTTGGCCATTACGCCAGTACTTATTTGGGACCGATGTCGGGGTTTATCCTTGGCTGGACCTACGCATTTGAAATGATCATCGTGTGCCTGGCCGACATCACGGCGTTCGGCATTTACATGGGGTTCTGGTTCCCCGACGTGGCGCGCTGGATCTGGGTGCTGGGCATCGTGCTGCTGATTGGCGGCCTGAACCTGTGCAGCGTCAAAGTCTTTGGTGAGATGGAGTTTTGGCTGTCGCTGCTCAAGGTTGCCGCTATCGTCGCGATGATCCTGGCCGGTTTCGGCATCATGCTGTTTGGCATCGGCAGCGCGGGCAGTGCAGACGCCGCAGCTACCGGGATCAGCAATTTGTGGTCGTTCGGCGGGTTTATGCCCAACGGCGTAGGCGGGTTGATTGCCTCGTTTGCCGTGGTGATGTTTGCCTTTGGCGGTATTGAAATCATTGGCATCACAGCTGGCGAGGCCAAAGACCCGCAACGTGTCATCCCGAAAGCCATCAATGCTGTGCCGTTGCGTATTTTGCTGTTCTACGTGCTGACCCTGTTCGTGCTGATGGCCATTTACCCTTGGACGCAGATCGGCAGCCAGGGCAGCCCGTTTGTACAAATTTTCGACAGCCTGGGCATCAGCTCGGCAGCGACGATCCTGAACATTGTGGTGATTACAGCGGCGGTGTCGGCAATCAACAGTGACATCTTCGGGGCGGGTCGCATGATGTTTGGCCTGGCCCAGCAAGGCCAGGCACCCAAAGGCTTCGCGCAGATCTCGCGCCATGGCGTGCCGTGGATGACTGTGCTGGTGATGGGTGTGACGTTGCTGGCCGGTGTGGTGCTGAACTACCTGATCCCGGAAGACATCTTCCTGGTGATTGCCTCGATTGCGACGTTCGCCACGGTGTGGGTGTGGCTGATGATTCTGGTCACGCAAATCGCCATGCGCCGCTCGATGACGGCCGAAGAAGTGGCACAGCTCAAGTTCCCGGTGCCGTTCTGGCCGTATGCTCCAATCGCGGCCACCGTGTTTATGGTGTTTATCTTCGGCGTGTTGGGCTATTTCCCTGACACCCGTGCGGCACTGATTGTGGGCGCAGTCTGGATTGCATTCCTGGTCGTGGCGTACCGGTTGTGGGTAAAACCGTTGGCTGCGCATGCGGTCAAACCCCAGCCTGAGTTGTCCTGATCCCAACGATTAACTGCGGAGTGAGTGAATGAAAACGCTTTGGCAACACTGCAATGTCGCAACCATGGCCGGTGGTGCGTACTCGATCATTGAGGACGCAGCCATTGTTACCTGTGAAGGCTTCATTGAGTGGATCGGCCCTCGGTTGCACGCTCCGCAAGGTGCGTACAGTCACACCTATGGCCTAGAAGGTGCGTGGGTGACACCGGGGCTGATCGATTGCCACACGCACACGGTGTTTGGCGGTAACCGCAGCGGCGAGTTCGAACAGCGCCTGCAAGGCGTGAGTTATGCCGAAATTGCGGCAGCAGGGGGCGGAATCGCCAGCACTGTGCGTGCAACCCGTGCAGCCAGCGAGGAGGAATTGTTCGCCAGCGCACGTCAGCGGCTGATGTGTTTATTGCGCGAAGGGGTGACCAGCGTCGAAATCAAATCCGGCTACGGCTTAAGCCTTGAAAGCGAGCGCAAAATCTTGCGGGTGATTCGCCGCCTGGGCCAAACGCTGCCGGTCACGGTACGCAGCACCTGTCTGGCGGCGCATGCGTTACCGCCGGAGTTCAAGGACCGCGCGGACGACTACATTGACCTGATCTGTAATGAAATGCTGCCCGCGTTGGCGGCCGAAGGGTTGGTGGACGCGGTGGATGCGTTCTGTGAATACCTGGCGTTTTCCCCGGCGCAGGTGGAGCGTGTGTTCAAGGTTGCGCAGGCCTTGGGATTGCCGGTCAAGCTGCATGCAGAGCAACTGTCGTCGCTGCACGGTTCCAGCCTTGCAGCACGTTATCAGGCGTTGTCGGCGGATCATCTGGAGTTCATGACCGAAGAAGACGCCATGGCCATGGCCGCGTCCGGTACGGTCGCGGTGCTGCTGCCGGGTGCGTTTTATTTCCTGCGTGAAACCCAGCTGCCGCCGATGGAAGCTCTGCGCAAGCACGGTGTGAGCATCGCCATTGCCAGCGACCTCAACCCCGGCACCTCGCCTGCGTTGTCATTGCGTTTGATGATGAACATGGCCTGCACGCTGTTTCGCATGACGCCTGAAGAAGCGTTGGCCGGCGTCACGTTGCACGCGGCCACGGCGCTGGGCATGGGCGAGACCCATGGTTCGCTGGAACCGGGAAAAGTGGCCGATTTCGTGGCCTGGAACATTGATCGTCCGGCGGATCTGGCGTACTGGCTGGGTGGCGATCTGGACAAACGTGTCGTGCGCAACGGCGCCGACGTAGTGCTTTAGGAGAAAGGCGTGTGGAGAAGGTTCTGACATTCAAACAAGGCCGCGTGCCATTGCTGATCAGCATGCCCCACGCGGGGCTGTGCCTGATGCCTGCGGTCCAGGCCGGGTTGATCCCCGAGGCGCTCAGCCTGCCGGACACGGACTGGCACATCCCCAAGCTCTATGAGTTTGCAACCGAGCTGGGGGCCAGCACGCTGGCGGCCGAGTATTCGCGTTTCGTGATTGACCTCAACCGCCCGCAGGACGATGCGCCGATGTACGTTGGCGCGACCACGGGTTTGTTTCCGGACACGCTGTTTACCGGAGTGCCGTTGTTTCGCGAAGGGCTGGCGCCTTCAAAGACAGAGCGGGCCACGTACCTTGAGCAGATCTGGAAGCCCTATCACCAGACCTTGCAGCAAGAGCTGGCGCGGCTGAAGGACGAGTTTGGCTATGCATTGCTGTTTGATGCGCACTCGATCCGTTCATTTATCCCGCACTTGTTTGACGGCAAACTGCCGGATTTCAACCTGGGAACATTTAATGGCGCCAGTTGTGATCCGCAACTGGCCAGCGATCTGGAAGCAATTTGCGCGCAGCACCCTCAATACAGCCATGTGCTGAACGGGCGCTTCAAGGGAGGGCACATCACCCGCCATTACGGGAACCCGGCTGCCAACATTCATGCCGTGCAACTGGAGTTGGCCCAGAGTACGTATATGGAGGAGTTTGAACCGTTTGATTACCGCGAAGATCTGGCGAAGCCCACGCAGGTGGTGCTGAGGCAATTGCTGGAGCGGATTATTGCGTGGGGACAGGCGCGCTATGGGCGTGCCTGAATTCACAGGGCCTCAGCCACAAGCATCAGGAAGATAGACGGGGTTGGGGAGCGCGGCAGGGAAACGCCGCTGATCTTCAACCCTTGTTTCTATAAGGACATGCTCATTGCCGCGAATCGGGTTTATGATGCCGGACGGCAACATTTTTGAAGTCCCCCCAGGGATGACCTCAACCCCATGGAGTGCGCAATGCAGACCTTGTTCCCGCAGATCAAACCCTACGCCCGGCACGATCTGGCTGTCGATGAGCCGCATGTTCTTTATGTCGATGAAAGCGGCACGCCAGATGGCCTGCCGGTGGTCTTCATCCATGGGGGCCCGGGCTCGGGCTGCGATGCCAACAGTCGTTGTTATTTCGACCCCAACAAGTACCGCATCATCACGTTCGACCAGCGCGGGTGCGGGCGCTCCACACCGCACGCCAGCCTTGAAAACAACACCACGTGGGATTTGGTCGCCGACATGGAGCGTATTCGCTCGCATCTGGGGATCGACAAATGGGTGCTGTTCGGTGGTTCGTGGGGCTCTACGCTGGCACTTGCCTACGCCCAAAGCCACCCGGACCGAGTGCATGGGCTGATTCTGCGCGGAATCTTTCTGGCCCGGCCACAAGAAATTGAATGGTTCTACCAGGCAGGGGCTAGCCGACTGTTTCCCGATTATTGGGAAGACTACCTGGCGCCTATCCCTGAAGACGAACGCCATGATTTGCTCTCGGCTTATTACAAGCGCCTGACCGGCAATGATCAGATCGCGCAACTGCACACCGCCAAAGCCTGGTCGACATGGGAAGGGCGCACGGCCACCCTGCGGCCCAATCCGCAGGTAGTAGACCGTTTTTGTGAGACCCAGCGCGCGTTGTCGATTGCGCGCATTGAATGCCATTACTTCACCAACAACGCCTTCCTTGAACCCAACCAACTGATTCGCGACATGCACAAAATCGCGCATTTGCCCGGTGTGATCGTGCATGGCCGTTATGACGTGATCTGCCCGCTGGATAACGCATGGGCGCTGCACCAGGCCTGGCCGGACAGCGAGCTGCAAATCATCCGCGAAGCAGGGCATTCGGCCACTGAACCTGGTATTACCGATGCACTGGTCAGGGCCACCGATGAGATGGCGCGTCGTTTGCTCAACCTGCAACCGGATGAAGCATGAAGGGGCTTTTACAACGGGTTACCGGCGCGCGGGTTGACGTGGCGGGGGAGACAGTCGGTTCGATTGATCAGGGTTTGATGGTGCTGGTGGCCGTCGAACCCGGCGACACCGAGGCCAATGCCGCCAAGCTGTTGCACAAGCTGCTCAATTACCGCGTGTTCAGCGATGCCGAAGGCAAAATGAACCTGTCACTGATGGATATCGGTGGCGGTTTGCTGCTGGTGTCTCAGTTCACACTGGCCGCCGACACCAAAAGCGGGCTGCGGCCGAGTTTCTCTACGGCCGCGCCGCCAGGCCTGGCCGAGTCGTTGTTTAACCACCTGCTGGACGAAGCAAAGCGGTTGCACACGAACGTGGCATCAGGACAATTTGGTGCCGATATGCAGGTCCATTTGGTCAATGATGGCCCTGTGACATTTCTGCTACAAACCTAAAACCCTGAAAAAACGCGTTTTCGTCAGAAAACAGGGTTTTTTAAGCACAAATACTTGCTGACACTAGATGCGTTGTAACGCGGCCTACTAGATAATCGCGCGCTACACAGAGACTAATCCGATGCGTTCGGGGAATCATTCATTCCTTTGAAGGTCGGAACAGTGCTCGCCAACCCGGCATTCAATCGCTGGCGGTTGGTTTCATCATCTGTATTCGGCGAGGTTTGCTCGTGATTGTTAGTCCCTTTAATGCACCAAAAAAGTCTGCCAAGCGGTTACGCAACGCACTGGTGACGGGCTCTGCGCTCTTTTGCTTGTTCGGTGCGGGTCAACTGTGGGCATTCAGTCTGGATGACGTGGCGGCGGAGGCTAAAACCCTCGCCGAGCAGAAGTACCAGGCTCCGCGCAGCAATCTGCCTAACGAATTCCGCGACATGAAGTTCGCGGACTACCAGAAGATTCGTTTCCGCAACGAGAAAGCGCAGTGGGCTGACGACAAAACGCCTTTCAAATTGTCGTTCTATCACCAGGGCATGCATTTCGACACACCGGTGAAAATCAACGAAGTCACCGCCACCAAGGTGGAAGAGATCAAGTACGACGCCAGTCGTTTCGATTTCGGCGATGTGCAATTTGACCCTAAAGCCACCGAGAACCTCGGTTGGGCAGGCTTCCGTGTCCTTTATCCACTGAACAAAGCCGATAAGCAGGACGAAGTCCTGACCATGCTCGGCGCCAGTTATTTCCGTGTTGTCGGTAAGGACCAAACCTACGGCCTGTCGGCCCGTGGTCTGGCGATCGACACGGCCTTGCCGTCCGGCGAAGAATTTCCGCGTTTCACCGAGTTCTGGATTGAACGCCCGAAAGCCGGTGACAAGCACTTGGTGATTTTCGCCCTGCTGGATTCGCCACGTGCGACCGGCGCATATCGCTTCACACTGCGCCCGGGTGTCGACACGGTGGTCGACGTCAAAGCGCAAATGTTCCTGCGTGACAAAGTCGGCAAGCTGGGCATCGCTCCGTTGACCAGCATGTACCTGTTCGGCGCCAATCAGCCGTCGAAGGTCCTCAACTACCGCCGCGAACTGCATGACTCGTCGGGTCTGGCCATTCATGCCGGTAACGGTGAGTGGATCTGGCGTCCGCTGAACAACCCGAAACATTTGTCGGTGAGCAACTTCTCGGTTGAAAACCCGCTGGGCTTTGGCCTGCTGCAACGCGGCCGTGATTTCAGCCATTACGAAGACCTTGACGACAACTACCACAAGCGTCCAAGTGCCTGGATCGAGCCACAGGGTGACTGGGGCAAAGGTACGGTGGACCTGGTCGAAATTCCGACCGCTGACGAGACCAACGACAACATCGTTGCTTTCTGGAGCCCGGAAACCCAGCCTGAGCCGCTCAAGCCTTTCGATTTCGCCTATCGCCTGCACTGGACGATGGACGAAGCCGCCCTGCACCCTAAAGACAGCGCCTGGGCCCAGCAAACGCTGCGTTCGACCGGTGACGTCAAGCAGTCCAACCTGATCCGTCAACCGGACGGCAGCGTGGCGTACCTGATCGACTTCGAAGGCCCGTCCCTTGAGAAGCTGCCTGCAGACGCCGCCGTACGCAGTCAAGTCAGCGTGGGCGACAACGCCGAGCTGGTGGAAAACAACCTGCGCTACAACCCGGAAACCAAGGGCTGGCGTTTGACGCTGCGCCTGAAGGTCAAAGACCCGGGCAAATCCACCGAGCTGCGTGCCGCGCTGGTCAAAGACGAAGAGCCTGCCCCGGCGGCTCCGTTGACCAAGGCTGAAAAAGCCGCCGCCAAGGCTCAGGAAAAGAAAGACCAGCAAAAAGCCAAAGACGCCAAAGCGCCTGCGGCCGAGGCTGCCCCTGCCACCCCAGCGCCAGTCAAGACTGAAAAGGTTTTGACCGAGACCTGGAGCTACCAGTTGCCAGCCGATGAGTAATGCTCAAGCACAGTCAGTCTCGCTCAGCGAGTACCTGGCGCACCTTCCGCTGAGCGATGAGCAGCGCGCCGAACTGGCGAACTGCGCATCCTTCGAGGAGTTGCATGAGCGCCTCTCGGCCCGTCCTGACGCGAACACCGCCGAGGCCGCTCAGGCGTCGGTGGGTTCGCGCTTGAAGCTCAGCACGGCTCAAGCCCTGGAAGACGCCGAAATGCTCGGCGTCGATGCCAGTGGCCGGGTCATGCTCAAGGCCACGCCGCCGATTCGTCGTACCAAAGTGGTGCCCGAGCCGTGGCGCACCAACATTCTGGTCCGTGGCTGGCGGCGTCTGACCGGGCGCAGCAACCCACCCGCACCGCCGAAAGATGAACGCGTGTTGCCCAAGGCGCGCTGGCGTACGGTGGGGTCTATCCGCCGTTATATCTTGCTGATCCTGATGCTCGGCCAGACCATCGTCGCTGGCTGGTACATGAAAGGCATCATGCCGTACCAGGGCTGGTCGTTTGTCGATCTGGACGAAGTGATTCATCAGCCGTTGCTGCAAACCGCGCAACAGGTGCTGCCGTATGCGCTGCAAACCAGCATCCTGATTCTGTTCGGGATTCTGTTTTGCTGGGTGTCGGCGGGTTTCTGGACGGCCCTGATGGGTTTTCTGGAACTGTTGACCGGTCATGACAAGTACCGCATCTCGGGCGCCAGCGCCGGCAATGAGCCGATCCCGCAAGACGCCCGCACCGCCTTGGTCATGCCGATCTGTAACGAAGACGTGACCCGCGTGTTTGCCGGTTTGCGTGCGACCTACGAATCAGTGGCGGCCACCGGTGACCTGGACCGTTTCGATTTCTTCGTCCTCAGTGACAGTAACGACCCCGACATCTGCGTGGCTGAACAGCAAGCCTGGCTTGACGTGTGCCGCGAGACCGAAGGCTTCGGGCGGATTTTCTATCGCCGTCGCCGTCGCCGTGTGAAACGTAAAAGCGGCAACCTCGACGACTTCTGCCGTCGCTGGGGCGGCGATTACAAGTACATGGTGGTGCTCGACGCGGACAGCGTGATGAGCGGCGAATGCCTGACCAGCCTGGTGCGCTTGATGGAAGCCACGCCGGACGCGGGCATCATTCAGACCGCGCCACGGGCGTCGGGCATGGACACGCTGTATGCGCGCATGCAGCAGTTCGCCACGCGGGTCTACGGCCCTCTGTTTACGGCCGGTCTGCACTTTTGGCAGTTGGGTGAATCCCACTACTGGGGCCACAACGCCATCATCCGCATGAAGCCTTTTATCGAGCATTGCGCCCTCGCGCCATTGCCGGGTAAAGGCGCGTTTGCGGGTGCGATTCTGTCCCACGACTTTGTTGAAGCCGCGTTGATGCGCCGTGCGGGTTGGGGCGTGTGGATTGCCTACGACTTGCCGGGCAGTTATGAAGAATTGCCGCCGAACTTGCTGGACGAACTCAAGCGCGACCGTCGCTGGTGCCACGGTAACTTGATGAATTTCCGTCTGTTCCTGGTCAAAGGCATGCACCCGGTTCACCGGGCCGTGTTTCTGACGGGCGTGATGTCATACCTGTCGGCGCCGCTGTGGTTCTTCTTCTTGCTGCTGTCGACAGCGTTGTTGGCGGTCAACACGCTGATGGAACCGCAGTACTTTATGGAGCCGCGTCAGTTGTATCCGTTGTGGCCTCAATGGCACCCGGAAAAAGCCGTGGCGTTGTTCTCGACCACCATCGTGCTGCTGTTTTTGCCCAAGTTGCTGAGCATCATCCTGATCTGGGCCAAAGGCGCGAAGCAGTTTGGCGGCAAGTTCAAAGTCACGCTGTCGATGCTTCTGGAGATGTTGTTCTCCATGCTGCTGGCGCCGGTGCGCATGATCTTCCACACCCGTTTCGTATTGGCCGCTTTCTTGGGCTGGGCCGCGACGTGGAACTCGCCACAACGTGACGATGACTCTACGCCCTGGAGCGAAGCCGTGCGCCGCCATGGTCCGCAAACCCTGCTGGGTGCGGCCTGGGCAGCGTTGGTGTTGTGGTTGAACCCGAGCTTCCTGTGGTGGCTGGTGCCGATTGTGGGCTCGTTGATGTTGTCGATTCCGGTGTCGGTGATTTCCAGCCGGGTGAAGCTGGGCCTCAAGTCCCGTGACGCCAGCCTGTTCCTGATCCCTGAGGAATATGCGCCGCCCCGTGAATTGTCGGCCACCGCCGAATACACCCACGAAAATCGTTACCACGCGTTGCACGACGGGTTTATCCGTTCCGTGGTGGACCCGCAGCAGAACGCGTTGGCTTGTGCACTGGCGACCTCGCGTCACCGTCAGGCCGAACCGATTGAGTGGTTGCGTGCCGAGCGGGTGCGTCATGCCTTGAAAGTGGGGCCTGGCGGGCTTAACAACAACGAGCGCATGGCGCTGCTGAGCGACCCTGTTGCTCTGGCACGCTTGCACGCGTTGGTGTGGGACGAAGGCCACGAAGACTGGCTCAATGCCTGGCGCGAGTCGATCGCCGCCGACCCTCATGCGCCGCTGTTGCCGTTACAACCGGCCGCCTGATGCAGACAAACCCCACTTCGGTGGGGTTTTTTTTGGTTATCGCACAGGCCATGGCGCTATGTTCAACAGCAATCGCGGATATATATCCCGATGCGCACAACGCTTTTCTTACGCAAAACCTTTGTGCTCCCTCTGCTCTGAGTTAGCATCCGTCTCCGAGTGGGCGAATGCCCGGCTGTGTTGGCTTTGAGTATCGGGCCCGCCGTTGGCCAACGCCTTTTTTAAGTAGTTTCCGGGGAGTTGATGATGAAGAAGTTTCTGTCGAAACTGATGTTCGGTGTCACTGCACTACTGGCGGTCAGCGCAGCCCACGCAGGCGCTATTGATGATGCGGTCAAACGCGGTACGTTGAAGGTGGGCATGGACCCGACTTACATGCCGTTCGAAATGACCAACAAACGCGGTCAGATCATTGGTTTCGAAGTCGACTTGCTCAAAGCCATGGCCAAGTCCATGGGCGTCAAGCTGGAGCTGGTTTCCACCGGCTATGACGGCATTATCCCGGCGTTGATGACCAATAAGTTCGACATGATCGGCAGCGGCATGACCCTGACTCAGGAGCGCAACCTGCGCCTGAACTTCAGCGAACCCTTCATCGTGGTCGGTCAGACCCTGCTGATCCGCAAGGAACTGGCTGACAAGGTCAAGAGCTACAAAGACCTCAACGATCCGCAATACCGCCTGACCTCGAAGTTGGGCACCACGGGCGAAATGATCGCCAAAAAGCTGATGTCCAAGGCCCAGTATCACGGCTATGACAATGAGCCTGAAGGTGTGCTGGACGTGGTTAACGGCAAGGCCGATGCCTTTGTTTACGACGCCCCTTACAACGTGGTGGCCGTTAACAAGTTCGGTGACGGCAAACTGGTGTTCCTCGATCAGCCCTTCACCTACGAGCCGTTGGCCTTCGGCCTGAAGAAAGGCGACTACGACAGCATCAACTTCATTAATAACTTCCTGCACCAGATCCACGAAGACGGCACCTACGATCGTATCCATGACAAGTGGTTCAAAGACACCACTTGGCTCAAGGACATGGAATAAACGCGGTCTCCTGTAGTCGCTGCCCAAGGCTGCGATAAGGCCCGAGGGCCTTCTGACACCTGGGCTGGCGCGCAGCCCATCGCAGCATGCGGCAGCGACTTCACACAGTCTGCCGCGCTGACCTCGACGGAAATATTGCAACGTGATCAAACAAAAAAAAGCACAGTGGCCCTGGCATGTGTTGACCGTGCTGGTGCTTATCGGCCTGGCTGGCGCGCTGTATTACGCCACCTCGCTGATGTCCTACGAGTGGCGCTGGAACCGAGTCCCGCAGTACTTCGTCTATCAGGCGGAGGAAGCTCAGCGGGCAGCTGAAACCTCGACGGTGATTGAACTGGTACGCAAAGGCGATCAGGCCGAAGTGGTCTTGCGCGCCGACGATGGCACCGAACAACGCCTGACGGTGGCCGATAACAGCGTGCAACTGGCTGAGGGCGACGACGTTGCCGAAGGCGATGTGATTGGCGTCACCCGACATTGGGCCGCTGGCCCTTTGCTGCTGGGGTTGTGGACCACGGTGTGGTTGTCGCTGGTCTCGGGGGTGCTGGGGCTGATCATTGGCCTGACCACCGGCCTGTGCAGGCTGTCGAATAACCCGACCCTGCGCGACCTGTCGACGCTGTATGTCGAGCTGGTACGTGGTACGCCACTGCTGGTGCAGATTTTCATCTTCTACTTCTTCATCGGCACCGTACTCAACCTGTCCCGCGAGTTCGCCGGGATTGCAGCGCTGTCGCTGTTCACGGGCGCGTACGTGGCTGAAATCATACGTTCTGGCGTGCAGTCCATTGCCCGCGGGCAAAACGAAGCGGCGCGTTCATTGGGGCTCAATGCCACCCAGTCGATGCGTTACGTGGTGTTGCCGCAAGCCTTTAAACGCGTGCTGCCTCCGCTGGCCGGGCAGTTCATCAGCCTGGTCAAGGACACTTCGCTGGTGTCGGTGATCGCGATTACCGAGCTGCTCAAGAGCGGGCGCGAAGTCATTACCACCTCGTTCTCGCCGTTCGAGATTTTGTTCTGTGTGGCGGGCCTGTACCTGTTGATCAACCTGCCGCTGTCCAACCTGGCCAGCCGTCTTGAGCGGAGGCTCGCGCAAAGTGATTGAAGTCCGCGAACTGGTAAAAGTCTTCGACACCCGTGGGCAGATTGTCCACGCGGTGGATAACGTCAGCACCACGGTCGCCAAGGGCGAAGTGCTGGTGGTGATTGGCCCGTCCGGGTCGGGCAAGTCGACGTTTTTGCGGTGCTTGAATGGCCTGGAAGATTTCGACTCGGGCTCGGTCAGCATTGACGGGGTCGACCTCGCCAACCCCAAAACCGACGTAAATGCTTACCGCCGAGAAGTCGGCATGGTGTTTCAGCATTTCAACCTGTTTCCACACATGACCGTGCTTGAAAACTTGTGCCTGGCACAGAAAGTCGTGCGTAAGCGGGGCAAGGTCGAGCGCGAAGCCAAGGCCCGTGCACTGCTGGAAAAGGTCGGTATCGGCCAGAAAGCCAATGAATACCCGTCGCGCCTCTCGGGTGGGCAGCAGCAACGGGTGGCGATTGCCCGGGCGCTGGCGATGGAACCCAAGGTTATGCTGTTTGACGAGCCCACCTCGGCGCTCGACCCGGAGATGGTAGGCGAAGTGCTGGACGTGATGAAAACCTTGGCGTTGGAAGGCATGACCATGGTCTGCGTGACCCACGAAATGGGCTTTGCCCGGGAAGTGGCGAACCGCGTGCTGTTCTTTGACCATGGCAAGTTGCTGGAAGATTCTGCCCCGGAGGACTTCTTCAATTCGCCAAAAGACCTGCGTGCCCAAGCGTTTTTGCGGCAGGTGCTGTAAGTACACGTTGCCCTCTGCCCGTGACAGCGGCAGAGGGCAAGCGGCCTACACTTTGAAACGGCCCACCAACCCTTGCAAATGCGTGCCCAGTCGCGCCAATTCAATGCTCGAAGCAGCCGTTTCCTCACTGGCTGCCGAGGTCTGCTCTGACACGTCGCGCACGTTCAAGACGCTGCGGTTGATCTCCTCGGCCACTGCACTTTGCTGCTCGGCCGCTGCGGCGATCTGCTGGTTCATGCCTTGAATCGTCGAGACCGTACGTGTGATGTTGCCCAGCGACTCACCCGCGCGGCGGGTCAGCTCGACACTGCTGTCGGTCAGGCTGCGGCTGCTGTCCATGCTATTGGCGACTTGCAAGGTGCCACTTTGCAGGCCCGCAATCAGTTCTTCGATTTCTTCGGTTGATTGCTGGGTGCGTTGCGCCAGGCTGCGCACTTCATCGGCCACCACGGCAAAACCGCGTCCCGCTTCGCCCGCCCGGGCCGCCTCAATGGCTGCGTTGAGGGCCAGCAAGTTGGTTTGCTGGGCCACCGATTTGATCACGTCCAGCACGCTGCCGATCTTGTCGCTTTCGCGTTTGAGGTGGCCCATGGCCTCGGTGGAGTGACCGACTTCAATCGCCAGTCTCTCGATCTGGGCGATGGCTTCTCCCACCACCTTGTCACCTTCACGCGCCTGTTGATCGGCGGCAACAGCGGCTTCTGATGCCTCTTCGGCATTGCGCGCTACTTCCTGCACGGTAGCGGCCATTTCATGCATCGCGGTGGCCACTTGATCGGTTTCGACCTTTTGGCTGTTGACCCCGGCGCTGGTCTGTTCGGTGACGGCGGACAGTTCCTCGGCCGCACTGGCGATTTGCGTCACGCCATCGGTAATGCCGCTGATCAACTCCCGCAGGCCCACGGTCATGCGCTGAACGGCGCGTTGCAACTGGCCCATTTCGTCGCGACGCGGTGTGTCGTAGTTGTGTGTCAGGTCGCCTGCGGCCACGCGCTCTACGGTTTCCAGGGTCTGGCGTAGCGGAATCACAATCTGGCGCGTGATGCTCCAGGCCGCGATAGCACCCAGTAGCAGCGCCAGCACGGTGCAGCCGAACAACAGGTTTTTCGCGTGCTGGCTGTCACTGTCGCGCTTGGCAGTTTGCATGCCCGAGAGTTGCTTGCTCAAGTCGATCAGCGTGTTGCCCAGAGCGTGCATGCGCTCGAGCACTTGAGTATTGGCGACCTGAGCGTCACGGAAGCTGGCAACGGCCGCGCGGTAACTTTGCAGCGACTGGCTGGCCTGTTGCAGGTTGGCGATGTGTTCGCCTGGAAGCCGCGCGGGCAGGCTGTCGATTTCTTTGAGGGCGTTGTCGATTGCGTCCAGCGCCGGTTGTTCGGCCTCCGGTTTTGCGCTGTAGGTGTAACCGCGCACTTGGAAACGGGCTTGTTGCAGCAGTCTGCTCAGTTCAACCACGCTGTTGAACTGCGCCACGCTGTCGCCTTGCAGCAGGGCTTTTTCGATGTCTGCCACTTTGGCTACCGCGTTGTCAGCGGTCGCTCCCAGCTGGGTTCGGCTGTTCTCGCGCGCCTGGGTGGCCTGGGTGATGTCAGCCACGGCGCGGCGATAGTCAGCCACGGCTGCCAATTGCTGTTGCACCAGTTCGATATCTGCTGGCTGCGTCAGTTGCCGACGCGACGTCTCCAATGCGTCGTCCAGCCCGGCCAGGCTGGCGTTGAGTTCGCCAGGGCCATGTTCGCCCCTGTCTCGCTCGTAATCCAGCCGCGCGATGCGCAAGTCTTTGGTCAGCGCGATGATTTTAGAAATATTCGCCAGCTTATCGCCGCGGTCGATCACAGACACCAGACCGTTCCAGCCTGTGGCGGTAATCAGCAGCGTCAATAGCAACACCAGGCCGAAGCCCAGACTGAGTTTACGATTGACGCTGACATTGCCTAGCGTGTGGGCTAACCAACGGTACATGGCGCAGCTCCTTTTTTTTGACCGACTCGACTCCATAAGAGGCTGTCCCATGTATCGCGGTCTTTTTATTGGTTATCAGGCCATCGGCGCCGCGCCCCATAACTGAAGGCGCAGTTGCTCAGAGTGTGATGGACATCGCAGGCTTTATGCCATCACGCAGTGTAGTTGCTGCCGAACAGCAGCGAGGTTGCGAGTAGGCCGCTGCAAGCAGCCCCTCGCGGCAGGATTTAAACCTTGAACCGGCGTACCAGCCCTTGCAGGTGAGTACCCAGCCTCGCCAGTTCGACACTGGAAGAGGCGGTTTCTTCGCTGGCGGCGGCCGTTTGCTCAGACACGTCGCGCACGTTGAGCACGCTGCGATTGATCTCTTGCGCCACGCTGCTTTGCTGTTCGGCGGCGGCGGCGATTTGTTGGTTCATGCCCTGAATGGTCGACACCGTGCGGGTGATGGTGCTCAGCGATGCACCGGCGCGGCGCGTCAGTTCGACACTGTTGTCGGTCAGCACGCGGCTGTTGTCCATGCTTGCAGACACCCGCTGTGTGCCGTTTTGCAGGCCAACGATCAGCTCTTCGATCTCCTCTGTGGAGGCCTGAGTGCGTTGGGCCAGGCTGCGCACCTCATCGGCCACCACGGCAAAGCCGCGCCCGGCCTCGCCTGCACGGGCGGCCTCAATCGCCGCATTAAGCGCCAGCAGGTTGGTCTGTTGCGACACTGACTTGATGACATCAAGCACGCTGCCGATCTTGCCGCTTTCCTGGCGCAGGTGCGTCATCGCCTCCGTGGATTTCTCGACTTCGGCGGCCAGATGTTCGATTTGTTCCATGGCCTGAGCCACGACCGTGTCCCCTTCACGCGCTTGCTGGTCGGCTGCGACGGCGGCAACCGACGCGTCTTCGGCATTGCGGGCCACTTCGTGCACGGTGGCGGCCATTTCATGCATCGCCGACGCGACTTGGTCCGTTTCGATTTTCTGACTGTTTACCCCGGCGCTGGTCTGTTCGGTCACGGCGGACAACTGTTCGGCGGCGCTGGCGATCTGGGTCACGCTGTCGCTGATGCCGCCGATCAGTTCACGCAGCTCGCCGGTCATGCGCGCAATGGCGTGTTGCACCTGCCCCAGCTCGTCGCGGCGTTGGGTCGGGTGATCCTGGGTCAGATCGCCAGCGGCCACCGCTTCGACAATGCGCAACGTGTGTTGCAGCGGGTTAACGATTTGCCGGGTAATCAGCCACGCCGCCAGCGAGCCGAGCACCAGCGCCAGGACGGCGCACAGCGCCAGCGCGGTTTTGGCATATTGCGCGTCGCTGTCACGTTTTTCGGTTTGTGATTGAGCCAATTGATTGCTCACGTTCACCAGGCTGTCACCCAAGGCTTTGAGCTTGTTTTGTTGTTGGTCGCTGAGCACTTGTGAGTCACGAAACTGCACAAATGTGTCGCCATAGCGAGTCAGCGCTGTTTTGACTTGTTGCAGCTGCGGGGCGTATTCGGTTGGCAGGGTGCTCGACAGGCGGGTGAGTTCACTTTGGGCGCGGCTGATGGCGTCCAGTGCGGGTTGAGCCGCCTGTGCTTCACCACTGTGGGTGTAGCCGCGCACTTGATAGCGCGCGTTTTGCAGTTGGCGCAGCAACTGATCGACCCGGTTGAGCATGGCCAGGTCATTGCCCTTGAGCACGTCCTGCTCAATGGTGTCGATATGCGCGACGGCACTGTCGGCGCTGGTGCCCAGCAGCGCACGGCTCACTTCACGGGCCTGAGTGGCCTCGTCGATCTGGCTGAAGATTTTTTTGTATTCACCGATGGCTTTCACTTCTTGAGTGATCATCGCCACATCTTGAGACAAGACCAGTTGTGTCCTGGCTTGCTTGAGGTTGTCTTCGATCCGGTTCAACAGATCGTTGACCTCGGTGGGGCCATGTGCGCCATTGTCGCGGTCATAAGAGACGCGGGCGATTCGCAGGTCTTTGACCAGTGCGACGGTGTCGGAAATGGTGCTGAGCTTGTTGCTGCGATCAATGATCGATGCCAGCCCGAGCCAGCCTGTGACAGTAATCAACAGCGTCAGCACCAGCACCAGGCCGAAGCCGAGGCCAAGTTTACGATTGACGCTGATATTGCCCAGCGTGGTAGTCAACCAAGTGTTCATGGTGATGCTCCTTATCTGATCGATTCACATCGATACAAGCCGTCCATGGCCACTGAGTATCTTTTTGCGGAGCCTGTCTATCGGCTGCCTGCGGGGCAACTTGAGGGATATGTACGAATTGTATTTATTGCAGGATGTTTTCCAGCAAACGAAACCGTGTTGGATGCCGCTGCATGGGCAGGAGCTGCAATCGGGTGCGAGGCACCCGCAAACAGTGATGAACGCCTTAAAAAAGACGGGCGAGGAGGGCGGTGACGGCTGTTTCGACCCGCAGGATGCGCGGCCCCAGTTGCACCGGTTGCAGGCCGGCGTTGGTCAATAAATCAATTTCGTAAGGGATCCAGCCACCTTCCGGACCGATGGCCAGGGTCACGGCTTCGTCCAGCCCGCGCGGGCATTCAGGGTAATTGCCCGGATGGCCCACCAGCCCCAGCGTGCCTTGCACCAGGGCGGGCAGGCGATCCTCGACGAAGGGTTTAAAGCGCTTTTCGATGATGACTTCAGGCAGCACGCTGTCCCTGGACTGTTCCAGCCCGAGGATCAGTTGCTCGCGAATTGCGTCAGGCTCTAGGAACGGGGTCTGCCAGAAGCTTTTTTCAACCCGGTAACTGTTCACCAGTACCACGTTGGGGACGCCCATCGACGCCACGGTTTGCAGCACACGGCGTAACATTTTCGGGCGAGGCAGGGCCAGCAACAGGGTCAGGGGCAGTTTGGCCGGTGGCGGCTGGTCGAGACGGTGGATGACCAGCTCCGCCTCTTTGGCTTCAAGGCGCACCAACTCGGCAGTGCCCATCAACCCGCCAATCCGACCGACTCGCAGGCTGTCGCCAACAGCAGCGCGGTGAACGTCTTGCATGTGTGTCAGACGTCGATCGCGCAGGATCACGCGGTCGGCGGCGATGAAATCAGCCTCTTCGAGGAGCAGCAGGTTCACGCGTGTGGCGCTGGCGGTTGGGCGTTTTGATCGGCCGGTTGATCGTCTGCGTCGCCGCGTGTGTTTTTGCTCACGAGGCTGCCGAACAGAATGCCGATTTCAAACAGCATCCACATCGGGATCGCCAGCAGGGTCTGGGAGAAGATGTCCGGCGGGGTCAGGATCATGCCGACCACAAAGCAGCCGATGATCACGTATGGGCGGATCTTGCGCAGGTAGCTGACGTCGACGATGCCGATCCACACCAGCAGCACCACGGCCACCGGGATTTCAAAGGCGACACCGAAGGCGAAGAAGAGGGTCATGACGAAATCGAGGTAGCTGCTGATGTCGGTCATCATGGCCACGCCTTCCGGGGTGGCGGCGGCGAAGAACTTGAACACCAGCGGGAACACCAGGAAGTAAGCAAAGGCCATCCCGGCGTAGAACAAAAAAATGCTGGAGATCAGCAGCGGCACGGCGATGCGTTTTTCGTGCTTGTACAGGCCGGGCGCAATGAAGCCCCAGATCTGGTGCAGGATCACAGGGATCGCAATGAACAGCGAAACCATCATGGTCAGCTTGAGCGGCGTCAGGAAGGGCGAAGCCACGTCGGTGGCGATCATCGTGGCGCCAACCGGAAGGTATTCGCGCAGCGGCGTGGAAACCAACGTGTAGATCTGCTGCGTGAAGGCGAACAAACCGGCGAAGATGATGAAAATCGCCGCGATGCAGCGCAACAGGCGGGTGCGCAGCTCGGTCAAGTGCGAGACCAGCGGCATCGGCTGGTCATTTTCAGGAATGTCGCTCATGCGCTTAAGGGGCTCGCGGTGGCAGGGTTGGGTCGTGTGGCGCTGCCGGTTCAGGCGCAGGCTCGGACGCGGTTTTGCTCAGGCTCACAGGCGCGGGGCTGGCGGGTTCGGCAGGCGGCGCGGCCGCCACGGGAGTCGCAGGCGGCTCCACCGGTGTGACCGGCTTCACCGCGTCTTGCACAGGCGCCATGATCTTCTTGGCTTCCTCTTCCATCGACAGGATATGTTCGTTGTGCAGTTGCCGACGGATTTCGTCGGCCCCGATTTCACGTTCAACTTCCTGTTTTATCGCGTTGAAACTGCGTTTCAGGCGCCCGACCCACAGACCTGCCGTGCGTGCGGCCCCCGGCAGCCGCTCGGGACCGAGCACCAGCAAGGCCACGAGGCCGACGAGCAGCAGTTCACTGAAGCTGATACCGAACATGGGTTTTGGCTCACACGTCTTTGCGGGTTGGCTCTTCGACTTTTTGTGCCTGCACGTCGATGGTGTGCGGCTCGCTCAAGGTCGACGTGGTGTGCGGCTGCGGCGCGGCAGTAGGCTGCGCAGGCGGCACCACAGGCTCGGCCGGCTTCTCGTCATCGTTCATCGCCTTGCGAAAGCCTTTGATCGACTCGCCGACGTCAGTGCCCAGGTTTTTCAGTTTTTTGGTGCCGAAGACCAGTACCACGACTACCAGAATGACGATCCAGTGTTTCCAGTCAAAAATGCCCATGATCTGTTCCTTTGCAAAAGAGGTTAGGCGGACGGCCGCGAGGCTTTTTCCACGTGGCCGGAGGTGCCGATGCGACGCTCCAGTTCATCCAGCACAGCCTGGGGATGCTGCCCCAATTGGGCGAGCATGATCATGCTGTGGAACCACAAGTCAGCGGTTTCGTAGATCACATCGCTGCAATCGCCGCTGATGGCGGCGTCTTTGGCGGCAATGATGGTCTCTACCGATTCTTCACCGACCTTTTCCAGAATCTTGTTCAAGCCCTTGTGGTACAGGCTGGCGACATAAGAACTGCCCGGTTCGGCATTTTTACGTTCTTCAATGACCTGGGCAACGCGGCTCAAGGTGTCAGTCATGGGAGTGCCCTGCTTGGTAAATGGCGTGCGGGTCTTTAAGGACCGGATCAACGGTCTTCCACTCAGCGTTTTCATACACGCGGTAGAAGCAACTCTGACGTCCGGTGTGGCAGGCGATGTCGCCGATCTGCTCAACCATCAAGATGACGACGTCGGCGTCGCAGTCCAGGCGCATCTCGTGCAACTTTTGCACATGCCCTGATTCTTCGCCCTTGCGCCACAGCTTGCCACGGGAACGTGACCAGTAAATGGCACGGTTCTCGGCCGCAGTCAGGCTCAGTGCTTCGCGGTTCATCCAGGCCATCATCAAGACGCGCCCGGTTTTATGGTCTTGGGCAATCGCCGGCACCAGGCCGTCGCTGTCCCATTTGATCTCGTCCAGCCAGTCTTTCATGTTTGACTCCGACAACGGGCCCGAACCTGATGGCCCGGACCGGCGAATGCACAGTTTGCCAGCCTCACCTGGGGCTGGCTATCGGCGCACGATCAGATACAAGCCCACGGCCAGCATGATGCCAGCGGGCCAATAGCCGAGGGCGTGCAGGGGGCCAACGGAGGCCAGCAAAGCACCTGCGGCCAAATGTCCCGCCCCGAGCAAGCGCAAGAACCAGCTATCCCGAGGTTCAGTGACCACCAGTTTCTGGTTTTTCGCGTGAGGCTGCGAGAGGCGCTCCAGTAGGTCGCGGGTCATGCCAGCCAGATGCGGAATTTGCTCGACCTGGCTGTGCAAGTTGCGCAACAGGGTTTTGGGGCTGACGCGTTCACGCATCCAACGCTCAAGGAAGGGTTGCGCCGTGCTCCACAGATCGAGGTCGGGGTAAAGCTGACGTCCGAGGCCCTCGATGTTGAGCAGGGTTTTTTGCAGCAACACCAACTGCGGCTGGACTTCCATGTTGAAACGTCGCGCCGTCTGGAACAGGCGCATCAGCACCTGACCAAAGGAAATTTCTTTCAGCGGTTTTTCGAAAATCGGTTCGCACACCGTACGTATGGCCGCTTCGAACTCATTGAGTTTGGTGTGTGCTGGCACCCAGCCCGAATCAATGTGCAATTGCGCCACACGGCGGTAGTCACGCTTGAAGAACGCGAACAAGTTGCGTGCCAGATAGTCCTGATCTTCAGGCGTAAGGCTGCCGACGATGCCGCAGTCGATGGCAATGTACTGCGGGCTCCAGGGGCTCACAGTGCTGACGAAAATATTGCCGGGATGCATGTCTGCGTGGAAGAAGCTGTCGCGGAACACCTGGGTGAAGAAAATCTCGACGCCGCGTTCAGCCAGCAGTTTCATGTCGGTGCGCTGATCGGCGAGGGCGGCCAGGTCCGTGACCTGAATCCCGTAAATGCGCTCCATGACCAAAACTTTCGGGCGACACCAGTCCCAATAAATTTGCGGTACATACAACAGTGGCGAGCCTTCGAAATTACGCTTGAGCTGACTGGCATTGGCCGCTTCGCGCAACAGGTCGAGTTCGTCGTAAATGGTTTTTTCGTAATCGCTGACCACATCCACCGGGTGCAACAGACGGGCATCTGCGCTCAGACGCTCGGCGGTCTTGGCCAGAATGAACAGCCACGCCAGATCAGAACCGATGATCGGCTTGAGACCCGGGCGAACGACCTTGACCACCACTTCTTCGCCGGTCTTGAGCTTGGCGGCGTGCACCTGCGCGACGGATGCCGAAGCCAGCGGTTCGATATCGAAGCGGCTGAACACGTCACTGATTTTGGTCCCCAACTGCTCCTCGATCAGTTTCACGGCCAATTGCGGGTCGAACGGCGGTACGCGGTCTTGCAGCAGCATCAACTCGTCCGCGATGTCGGGCGGCAGCAAATCGCGACGGGTGGAGAGGATCTGCCCGAATTTGATAAAAATCGGCCCCAAATCCTGCAACGCCAGGCGCAACGCAGCGCCTCGGCTGAGTTCAAGCTTTTTGCGCGGGAACCAGCGCCACGGCAACACATAGCGCAGCGACAGCATCCACCATGGCAACGGCAGGGCGAACAGCAGGTCATCCAGTCGGTAACGAATGACAACGCGCTGGATGCGAAACAGACGACGAATGGCAAGCAGCTTCATGCGGGATCGCTGGAATTGAGGGATCGAGAAAGGCGCTCAACGCGCGCTTCCAGTCGGTCCAGGTCGAGTTTGAGTTGGTCCAGTTCGTTAAAGCGCGCTTGCGCTTCACGTTCTCCGACCAACGTGCGGGCTTCTTCGCTCAGGTATTCGGCCAGGTTCTGATTAAGGCTGGCGAACCCGTGTTGATACCAGTTGGCGCGGCTGCGCACATGACCGGCGATCAGGGCGGTCGCGACCGGGCCGATCCAGCGTGAGAGCTCGAACTCCCAGTTCAGCTCCAGATCTTGAAGGATTGCCGCCAGTTCCATCAGCACGTGGCTGTCGCCTTCGAGGTCGACCTGCGGGCCATGTAACACAGCGGTTTTGTCTTTGCTCAAGGCCAGACGCAGCAAGCTGGACGCCGGGGCGCGCAGGGTGCAATCGGCGTCAGCGGCCCATTGGCCAGCCAGCAGCAATCCTTCATCGCTGGGCAGGATGAACAGCTGCAGCGCGGGGCTCGCGCATTCAACCGCAATAACCTTGCCGGTCAAAGGTCGCATGCGCGCCAGTGCAGTGCTGTCCAGGCGCAAGACACGGTTTACACCGCTCTCGACGCTGGCGAGAAGGCCGCTGAGCAGCATCAGGGCTTGATGCCGCGGTGCAAGGCAACAATGCCCGAGGTCATGTTGTGGTACGTCACGCGGTCAAAACCGGCTTCGACCATCATTGACTTCAGGGTCTCCTGATTCGGGTGCATGCGGATCGATTCAGCCAGGTAGCGGTAGCTTTCCGGGTCGTTGAGCACCAGCTTGCCGACCATGGGCATGAACGCAAACGAATAGGCGTCATAGACCTTGGACATCAGGGCGTTGGTCGGTTTCGAGAACTCCAGCACCAGCAGGCGACCACCGGGTTTGAGTACGCGCAGCATCGAGCGCAGGGCGTCCTCTTTGTGGGTCACATTGCGCAAACCGAAAGCGATGGTCACGCAATCGAAGTAGTTGTCCGGGAACGGCAGCTTTTCAGCGTCGGCCTGAACAAACTCGATATTGCCGGCCACACCTTTGTCCAGCAGGCGGTCACGGCCGACTTTGAGCATCGAGGCGTTGATATCGGCCAAGACCACCTGACCGGTGGGACCGACCAGATGCGAAAACTTGCGCGCCAGATCGCCCGTGCCGCCAGCGATGTCGAGCACCTTGTTGCCCGGACGAACACCCGACAGCTCGATGGTGAAACGCTTCCACAGGCGGTGCATGCCGCCTGACAGAACATCGTTCATCAGGTCATATTTGCCAGCTACGGAATGGAATACCTCGGCGACTTTTTCCGCTTTCTGGCTTTCCGGAACGTTTTTGAAGCCGAAGTGTGTGGTGGGTTCGGCATCGCTGCCTTTGCGCTGATCAGTCATATCGCTGTCACCAAAAGAGAATGCTGGCCATTCTAATCCCGGAGGCTGACTTTGTCTTGGCGAGGGTCAATGTAAGTATAGTGAGCGGCTTATTTATGAGGAGAACCGCCATGGCGCACATCAACGTTGAACGCACCCATACCCTTGGCCTGGAGGTCGCACGCGTGAAGGCGCGGGACGTGGTTGCCAAGCTTGAGTCGCAATACGGGCTCAAGCCTCAATGGTCGGGAGACAAGGTCGCCTTCAAGCGCTCAGGTGTGGATGGTGTGCTGGAAATCAGCGAGAACACCGTCAAGGTCGATGTGAAACTGGGCATGTTGATGTCAGCGATGAGCGGCATGATCAAATCTGAAATCGAGCGTTCGCTGGATAAGGCGCTGGCGTGAATTGACATCAGGCTTGCTGCCCCTGCCGTTCCCACTCGGCTGGGTGGCAAGTGGAAGTAAGGGGTGTGAACGCATGTGTTGGAGGCAGTCACTTTATTGTGTGCGAGGCGTCGGCGCTTGACGCTGATGACGTAAGCCATTGAGCGGGAAGTTTCTTAAGTTGTTTATTTGTATAGGGTTTAGTTGAAGGGAGTAGAGGTTTTCTTATTTTTTATAATTTCATGTTTGTGGGTATTGTTTGGCCAGAATTAACAAAGCCAACAGGGAATTATTGAATGTCTGTTTATCGCTATATGGTTGTGCATGCCCCTAAAGTTGATCACAAAGAAGCGGTTGAAAAGGCGCGAGCCGTGATCCATGCCTTCGTCAAAAATCGTGAGTCTCTAATCGTCGATGAACAGCAACAGGACGAAGACCTTACCCGGTTTGCCATTCAGGATACGAGCGAGCTGAATGTCGGTTGTATTATTGTCTATCGCAACAGTGTGATGTTCACATTGATGGGGGAAGTTGCAGAGAAAGACAGTTGGAGCATGGAGATTGATGCAGTTGATTTAATGGAAGAAGCCTTCCCCGAGTCGCGTCTGCAATAAGTATTGCCTCCGTACGGTACGCATTGTCGATAACGTCATCCCTTCCAGAAAGGGATGGCGTTTTTGCCTTGCGTGGAACCTGCGTACATGAAATGTGCTGCCTCGGCGGTTTTTTTAGCAGATGAACGGCTTGATTCCTCGACTGTTTGGCAATGCCAGGGCAACAGGGCGTTGGGGCCAGGCGTTCGCTCAAGAACAGGTCGGCGCATAGACGGTATTGACCGCGGTTCAAAAGCAAGCAGGGTACGCTGCCCGAAGGTTTATTTGGCATGAGTAACGCATCCCGTCGAATGCTCGCCATACGACGTGCTGGTCTGAAAAGATCAATCCTTGTTTGATTTGTAGTGGTTTATCACTCTTTAAGTACGCTTGGGTGCTCTAAGGTGTAGGGATTTTTACTTTTGTGCGCTTCAAAGTATGAAGTTAAATGAGCGAAAGATTTGTTAGGTGCATGTTAGAGCGCTTGCATTAAGAGTCGATAACTAGATCGGCAGGGTTGTGGGTTCTATGGAGAGCGCTATAGTTATTTATAGCGAATAAAGAAGTGGTTATTGATGAGTGCTGCTTTATTCGCTGGCAGTCTTGCTTGGAGTTGTCCGGTACTCGGTTCTTCATATTATGTGTGTCAGTGCTGTTCGCCCGAATTGGCGAGAGACTGATTTAATTAAATCAACGAGATGATGTGTTTTTAACAAGCGCCTGGATGGCGTTTGATCTTGGTGATCAACCCCTGATATTAAAAGGATTTATTTGATGGCGGATATAAAGATTACACGTGAGCACAATTTGGGCCTTGATAAGGCGTTGGCGCACGCGCGCGGCCTAGTCGATGGTTTGGCTGAAAAGTATGGTTTGACAACCTATTGGTCTGATACGGGCGTGACGGTTAAACATGGGCTGAGCGGGATTACCGGTACGCTGGAAGTCACAGACAAAGTGGTGACGGTATTCGTGGAGCTGAATTTTTTACAAAGCGCATTCAAGGGCGTTATTGAGTCCACGATCAATTCGATCCTGAACAAAGAATTGGGTTGAGGCCTGGCGCCTCAAGCTCATACTTCTCGAAAACCATGGCCTCCGCAGGCCATGGTTGTATCTGGCGTAGCCGCCCCTTGAATTACACGGCTTTAGCGTCTAAACCTGATGGAGGTGAACATTTTGTTCATCTTGATGATTCGACAGTTTGGCTACGTATGTCGCGACTGAACATTGAGGGGAACACGATGGCTGCTAAAAAACCGGCTGCACCTGCTAAAGAAAGCCATTCATGGGTAGGCAAAGTAGAAGAGTATTCGCGCAAAATCTGGCTGGCAGGTCTGGGTGTGTATTCGAAAATTGACACCGATGGCAGCAAGCTTTTTGACAGTTTGGTCAAGGATGGCGAGAAGGCCGAGAAACTGACCAAGGCCGCTGAACCTAAATCAACCAAATCGGCCACCCGTTCCAAGGTCGAGGATGTAAAAGAGTTGGCCTTGGGTAAATGGGGTGAGCTGGAAGAAGCGTTCGACAAGCGCTTGAGCAATGCCATTTCTCGCTTAGGCGTGCCAAGCCGTGATGAAGTTAAAGTCTTGCAGGCTAAAGTTGAGACGCTGACCAAGCACATTGAAAAGTTGTCGACAGCAGCTGCCAAAGTAGCGGCAACCAAAACGCCAGCAGCCAGCAAGTCTGCACCGGCCAAACCGGCGGTCAAGCCTGCTGCAGCGAAAGCAGCGCCAGCCAAACCTGTCAGCAAACCTGCGCTCAAGCCAGCAACTAAACCTGCAGCCAAGCCAGCGGCCAAAAAAACACCTGCTGCGGCCAGCAAATCTGCGGCTAAACCGGCAGCTCCCAAATCCGCCACGCAAAAGCCAGCAGCAAGCAAAAAGCCGACGCCACCCAAGACCACAGCAGCCACCCCTCCAGCAGCCACCCCGCCTAAAACTGAAACACCGGCGTCCTGACGAACGCTAAGCTTCGCAGCCGCTGACGAGCAGCACGAGATTGCGCCTGGCGTATGACCCCGCTACGGCGCACCCTCGCAATTAGCCGATGAAAGCCGTTTGGTGTGAGTCGTCAATCACAGCCAGTGTGCAAAGCAGGCAGCCAAGCCTCTCACAACATTAATTTGACGATTGACTCGGACGGATCGCGAGACTTTCCGGCTTTTTTCAGTTCAGCCAGGTAGTCGTCCCAAAGCTCACTCTGACGCCGACCCAGCTCATACAAGTATTCCCACGTGAACAGCCCGCTGTCGTGCCCGTCATCAAAGGTGATCTTTAGCGCGTATTGGCCTGCGTGCTCAACTTTGTTGATCCCCACATTGATCTTGCCCGTTTGCAGGATTGGATTGCCGTGGCCTTGAACCTCGGCGGACGGTGAGTGCACACGCAAGAACTCGGCAGGCAGATGGTATTCCTCGCCTGAGTGGTACTTGAGCGTGAGTGTTTTCGAGGCTTTATGCAGGTTGATGGCGTTCGGAATCATGGTCATAACCGTTGGTCTCCATAAACACCGTAGCCGCGGGTGCAGGTCACGAACAGGCTTCAGTCCTCTTCGCAACCTGCGCCAGCGGCTACAGGTGTCATGTTTGCCCTTGCGGGCACGTGGCTTACAAGATGTAGCGCGACAGGTCTTCGTTTTCTGCCAACTCGCCCAAGTGGCTGTTGACGTACTCGGCATCGATCCGGATCGGCTCTTCTTGTTGCGCGCTGGCGATGTCGCCTGCGCTGAAGGACACCTCTTCCAGCAAGCGCTCAAGCAGCGTGTGCAAACGGCGCGCACCGATGTTTTCGGTTTTCTCGTTCACTTTCCAGGCAATTTCGGCCAGGCGCTTGATCCCTTCAGGCATGAACTCGATGTTCAGGCCTTCAGTTTTCAGCAACTCGCGGTATTGCTCGGTCAATGAGGCGTGCGGCTCGCTGAGGATACGTTCGAAGTCTTCAGGCGACAACGCTTTGAGCTCGACACGGATCGGCAAACGGCCTTGCAGCTCAGGCACCAGGTCGCTTGGCTTGCTCAGGTGAAATGCGCCCGAAGCAATGAACAGGATATGGTCAGTTTTGACCATGCCCAGCTTGGTGTTGACCGTGCAGCCTTCGATCAGCGGCAGCAAGTCGCGCTGTACGCCTTCACGGGAAACATCGGCGCCGCCCACGTTGCCGCGCTTGGCCACTTTGTCGATTTCGTCGATGAACACAATGCCGTGTTGCTCAACAGCTTCCAGCGCTTTGGCTTTGAGCTCTTCGTCATTGACCAGACGGCCGGCTTCTTCGTCACGCACCATTTTCAGGGCTTCTTTGACTTTCAGCTTGCGGCTCTTGCGCTTGCCTTTGCCCATGTTGGCAAACAGGCTCTGCAATTGGTTGGTCATTTCTTCCATGCCTGGCGGCGCGGAAATATCGACGCCAACGGCATCAGCTACTTCGATTTCGATCTCTTTGTCGTCCAGCTGGCCTTCACGCAGGCGTTTGCGGAACAGCTGGCGAGTGTTTGTATCCTGCGGGGCAGCAGCTTCTTCACCAAAGGTACGCGCCGGTGGCAGCAATGCATCGAGGATGCGCTCTTCGGCAGCGTCTTCGGCACGGTGGCGAACTTTGACGATTTCCTGTTCGCGCAACAATTTGATTGCAGCGTCTGCCAGGTCACGAATGATCGATTCGACGTCGCGGCCCACATAGCCCACTTCAGTGAACTTGGTGGCTTCTACCTTGATGAACGGTGCATTGGCAAGTTTGGCCAGGCGACGGGCAATTTCGGTTTTACCGACACCGGTCGGGCCGATCATCAGGATGTTCTTGGGCGTCACTTCAACGCGCAGCTCTTCAGGGAGCTGCATGCGGCGCCAGCGGTTACGCAGCGCAATAGCGACGGCACGCTTGGCATCGTCCTGGCCGATGATATGGCGATTGAGTTCGTGGACGATTTCGCGGGGGGTCATGGACATAGTAGTTGGCGTTCCTCTAGCTGAATGAAGGGCACGAACGGGTCGATGAATTGACCCGCCAAGCGGTTTATTCAGCGAGGTCCTGCTCCTCAATAGTGATGTTGTGGTTGGTGAATACACAGATGTCGCCAGCGATGCCCAAAGCGGTTTCGGCAATTTCGCGGGCCGACAGCTCGGTTTTCATCAGCAGGGCGCGTGCAGCGGCTTGAGCGAATGCACCGCCCGAACCCATGGCGATCAAGCCGTCTTCAGGCTCAACCACGTCACCGTTGCCGGTGATGATCAATGAGGCATCTTTGTTGGCAACGGCCAGCATGGCTTCAAGGCGGCTCAGCGAGCGGTCGGTACGCCATTCTTTGGCCAACTCGACAGCAGCGCGAACCAAATGACCCTGGTGTTTTTCCAGTTGTCCTTCAAAACGTTCGAAGAGGGTAAATGCATCAGCGGTGGCGCCAGCGAAACCGGCAATGACCTGACCGTGATAGAGACGACGGACTTTTTTCGCATTGCCTTTCATGACGGTGTTGCCAAGTGAAACCTGGCCGTCGCCAGCCATGACAACTTTGCCGTGACGGCGTACTGAAACGATGGTGGTCAAGGGAAGAGTCTCCACGCAGCGGGGCGAAAATGCCTGTTGGAGATACATATGGGGGTGCAGTCGAGTATTTCAACTGCGAGAAGGGAATGTGGATGAGCGGTGAAACAACAATCGCCAGCCAACCTGTGCCTGAAGATCCTGAGTGGGATCTGCAAGCACGGCGGGCTGACGAGGGTTAGCGGCGCTGCTGTAGCAACAGGTTACTAAAGCCGCTGCCCGCCAATTGCTTTTGCGCAACGGTGAGCTGGTCGCGGTTGCTAAACGGCCCCACCAGCACGCGGTACCAGGTTTCATCCTTCACTGTCCCGGCTTCGACCGTGGCGGTCTGGCCGAGCAGGATGATCTGGGCGCGCACTTTTTCTGCGTCCGCTTGTTTGCGGAACGAGCCCGCCTGCAAGAAGAACTTGGTGACCGGTGCTGCTTTGGCCACCGGTGGCGCAGGCGGTGGTGTGATGCCGCTCAATGCCGCCTGGGCACGCGCGGTGTCGATCTTGGCCGCTTCAGCCGGAGTCACGGGTGCCAGCGGCGCGGTTTGCGGCGTCGGCGGGGTTTTCTCCGGCACGGCTTCTGGCGGCACGATCACTTCAGATTCAGGCAGCAACGTGTAGAAGTCGTACTTAGGCTTGGCCGGTTGCGTCGGGCTTGGCGGTGTTTTATTGGCTTGCGCCGTTTGCGAAGCCTTCTGCTGCTCTTGCTTGACCCGTTTGACGTCGTCGCCCTTGCCGGGTTCGAGTTTCATCAGAAACACGATAAATGCGCCCACGGTCAGGCCGATGGCCATCCACAGCCAACCGGGAATCGGTTGCTTGGCGGGCGCCTGATACCGACTGGCGCCGCGCTTGGGTGCAGGTTTTTTCTTGGCGGCCAACTTACATGCGCTCCAGAGTTTCCAGGCCCAGCAATTCCAGACCTTGCTTGAGGGTACGGCCCGCCAGGGCTGCCAGGCGCAGGCGGCTTTGCTTTTGTGTTTCGTCTTCTGCATTCAGGATCGGGCAGTTCTCATAGAAGCTGGAGAACAGGCCGGCCACTTCGTACAGGTAGGTACACAGAATATGCGGCGTGCCTTTCTCGGCAACGTTGTTCAGCACTTCGCCGAACTGCGCCAGCTTGGCTGCCAGCTCGAGCTCTTGAGGCGCTTGCAGTACGATGTGACCTTCAACTTCGTTGAAGTTTTTGCCCAGTTTGCGGAACACGCCCGCCACACGGGTGTACGCGTACAGCAAGTAAGGCGCGGTATTGCCTTCGAAGTTCAACATCAGATCGAAGTTGAAGCTGTAGTCGCTGGCACGGTGCTTGGACAAGTCGGCGTATTTGACCGCGTCGATGCCGACCACTTTGGCGATGGCGCGCAGTTCTTCTTCCGGCAGCTCCGGGTTTTTCTCTTTAACCAGCGTGTAGGCGCGCTCTTTGGCTTCGTTGAGCAGGTCGATCAGTTTGACCGTGCCACCGTCGCGGGTTTTGAACGGGCGGCCGTCAGCGCCGTTCATGGTGCCGAAGCCCATGTGCTCCATGTCCATCGGGTGCGTCACGAAACCGGCCTTGCGCGCTACGGCGAACACTTGCTGGAAGTGCAGGGCCTGACGCTGGTCGACGAAGTACAACGCGCGGTCGGCTTTGAGGACGCCGCTGCGGTAGCGGATGGCCGCCAAGTCAGTGGTGGCATACAGGTAGCCGCCGTCGGCCTTGACGATGATCACAGGCAGCGGCTCGCCTTCAGCGTTTTTAAACTCATCGAGGAACACGCATTGTGCGCCGTTGCTCTCGACCAGCATGCCTTTGGCCTTGAGGTCGTTGACCACGTTGATCAAGTCGTCGTTGTAGGCACTTTCGCCCATGACGTCGGCCATGGTCAGTTTGACGTTCAGCAGTTCGTAGATTTTCTGGCAGTGTGACAGCGAGATGTCCTTGAACTTGGACCACAGCGCCAGGCAATCCGGGTCGCCGGCTTGCAGCTTGACCACCAGGCTACGGGCACGGTCGGCAAACTCGGGCGACTCGTCAAAACGCTGTTTAGCGGCACGGTAGAAGTTTTCGAGGTCAGACAGCTCGTTGCTGGTGATCGGGTTCTCTTCCAGATAGGCCATCAGCATGCCGAATTGGGTGCCCCAGTCGCCTACGTGGTTCTGACGGATCACTTCGTCGCCCAGGAACTCCAGCACGCGGGCTACGCCGTCGCCAATGATGGTCGAACGCAGGTGGCCAACGTGCATTTCTTTGGCCAGGTTGGGGGCGGACATGTCGATGACGGTGCGCATGGCCGGGGTGGCCTTGCGCACGCCGATTTTTTCGTCGGCCAGCGCGGCATCGAGACGCGATGCCAGCGCCTGGGTGTTCTGGAAGAAGTTCAGGAAACCGGGGCCGGCGATTTCAGTCTTGCTGATTTGTTCATCGGCCGGCAGGGCAGCGATGATTTTTTCAGCCAGGTCACGCGGCTTCATGCCCGCAGGCTTGGCCAGCATCATGGCGATGTTGCTGGCGAAGTCACCGTGGGTTTTGTCACGGGCGTTTTCCACCTGAATCGCTGGCGTCAGGCCTTCAGGCAACACACCTTCTGTGACGAGTTGAGCAAGGGCTTGTTGAATAAGCTGGCGAATGGTGTCTTTCATGGTCTTCTCTTTCGACCGCAAGCGCGGTAGCGCTTCATTGCGCAGGTGGAAAAACTGGGCATTATCCGTTGCCGGGTCGGCCTTGCCAACCTTGGCAGTCGGGTAATGGATCTGTGGTGGCGATCCCTTCGTGATCCGGGATCCGTTCACACCTTCAAGGGTGCCTATATAGATAGGGGCGCAGTTGCTCTCGATCAACAACTGTGCGGTCAATAGAGGTCAACCGGATCAACGTCCAGCGACCAGCGCACTTGTCGTCCGCCAGGCATTTGTTCGAGCACCAACAGCCATTGACTTAGCAACCGGTGCAACGGCGCACGGGCATTGGCCTGCAACAATAATTGAGCGCGGTAGCGCCCGGCACGGCGCTCCATTGGCGCGGGCACTGGGCCAAGCAGTTCGACGCCGGTCAGGTTCAGTTCGCCCAACAGGCGTTCGGCCTCGCTGCACGCTTCATCCAGAAACCCTTCGGCCTGCCCCGGTTTATGGGCTTCGGCCCGCAGCAAGGCCAGGTGCGCGAACGGTGGCAACCCGGCCGCGCGGCGTTCACTGAGCGCTTGCTCGGCAAAGGCGAAGTAGCCTTGCTCCGTCAGCTGGATCAGCAGCGGGTGGTCGGCCAGGTGGGTCTGGATAATCACCTTGCCCGGCTCTTCGGCGCGCCCGGCACGTCCGGCCACCTGCACAATCAACTGCGCCATGCGCTCGCTGGCGCGAAAATCACCGGAAAACAGACCACCATCGGCGTCCAGAATTGACACCAGTGTGACCCGCGGGAAGTGATGGCCCTTGGCGAGCATTTGCGTGCCGATCAAAATGCACGGTTTGCCTTTCTGGATGGTGGCGAACAGTTGGTTCATCGCATCTTTGCGTGAGGTGCTGTCGCGGTCGACACGCAGCACCGGGTAGTCCGGGAACAAAATCCCCAGCCGCTCTTCGGCGCGCTCGGTGCCCGCGCCAACGGGGCGTAAGTCAACCTTGCCGCATTGCGGGCAATTGCGCGGGACACGTTCGACATAGCCGCAGTGGTGGCAGCGCAACTCCCCCGAGCGCTGATGAACGGTCATGCGCGCATCACAGCGCTGGCACTCCGACATCCAGCCGCAGTCATGGCACAGCAACGTGGGTGCAAAACCCCGGCGATTGAGGAACACCAACACCTGCTGACCTGCTGCCAGCGTCTGACCAATCGCTTGTTGCATCGGCCCGGAAATGCCGCTGTCCAGCGGACGACTTTTTACATCGAGCCGCAGGAAGCGTGGCTGTTTGGCTCCACCAGCGCGTTCATTCAGGCGCAGCAAACCATAACGGCCGGTGTAGGCGTTATGCAGGCTTTCCAGAGACGGGGTGGCAGATCCGAGCACGATCGGGATGTTTTCCTGTCGTGCTCGCACCAGTGCCAGGTCGCGGGCGTGATAACGCAAGCCTTCCTGCTGTTTATAAGAGCCGTCGTGTTCTTCGTCGATGATGATCAGCCCCGGGTTTTTCATCGGGGTGAACAGTGCCGAGCGGGTGCCAATAATAATGTCGGCTTCGCCATCCCGGGCGGCCAGCCAGCTTTCAAGGCGTTCACGGTCATTGACCGCCGAATGCACCAGCGCGATGCGTGCATTGAAGCGCTGCTCGAAGCGGGCCAGGGTTTGCGGGCCGAGGTTGATCTCCGGGATCAGCACCAGCGCTTGCTTGCCGGCTTCCAGCGTCTCGCGGATCAGTTGCAAATACACTTCGGTCTTGCCGCTGCCCGTTACCCCGGCCAACAAAAATGCGTGAAAGCTGCCGAGCCCGGCGTGGATGGCCTCATACGCGGCCCGCTGTTCACTGTTGAGTGGCAGTTCGGGCTGCGCCAGCCAGTGCTCGTGGCGCTCGCTTGGGGCATGACGGCGGATTTCCACGGTGACCAGCTCTTTGGCCAACAACAGGTCCAGGCTGTCTTTGCTCAGCATCAGCTTGCTCAACAACTGATGTGCAACGCCATGCGGATGCTGCGACAAGGTCGCCAGCGCCTCCCGTTGACGGGGTGCACGGGCGATGCGCGGGTCGTCCAGGCGAGCGCCGGGAGCCACCTGCCAAAAGCGTTCCTGACGCGCTTCGGCCAATTCGCCCTGACGCAACAGAACCGGCAATGCCCAACTCAGGGTGTCGCCCAGGCTGTGCTGGTAATACTGCGACGTCCACAGGCAAAGTTTGAACAGCGAAGGGGGCAGGGGCGCGGTGGTATCAAGCAGTGCAATCGCGGGCTTGAGTTTGTCGGCGGGCACATCGCTGTGATCGACCACTTCTACCAACATGCCAATCATCTCGCGTCGACCGAACGGCACCCGCAAGCGCATGCCCGGCTGCAGTTGATCGCGGCGTACGCCCGCAGGCGCCCGGTAATCAAACAAGCGGCGCAAGGGGGAAGGCAGGGCAAGGCGCAAAATGGCGTCGGGCACGCGGGGCTCTCAAGTGATGAACGGCAAAGATGGCCCGGAGACTAGCAGACAAAGCACTTCGGGACTAAAAGGCAGGCCGTTTAAAGATGAATGATTTTGGAGGGAGCATGCTTGGCCGCTTGCGTCAATGCAAAGGTCTGGTATTATCGGCGCCCTAAATTTACGTGCGGTATTCAACAATGGTGTTGAGTGGCGGCACGCTAGCCTGAGGAATACCCATGAAAGCCGATATCCATCCAGCGTACGAAGTCATCGAAGTAACTTGCAGCTGCGGCAACAAGTTCGAAACCCGTTCGAACCTGTGCAAGCCACTGAACACTGACGTATGCAACGAGTGCCACCCGTTCTACACCGGTAAGCAGAAAACTCTGGACGTTGGCGGTCGTGTTGATCGTTTCAAAACTCGTTTCGGTGCTTTCGGTACTACCAAAAAAGCCGCCGAGTAAGGCGTATGACTCTGGACAGGCTCTTGGGTCTGACCGGGTTATTGAAAAAGGCGTCCCTTGCGGGCGCCTTTTTTGTGCCCGCGATTTGGCTTTCTTGCGTTCAGGCCGAGGTATTGTGCCCGGCGGCGCGTGCTGTAACGCCAGCTCAGGTGGAGCGCGTGGTCGACGGCGACACCCTGCGGCTCAAAGACGGTCGCAGTGTGCGGATGATCGGCCTCAATGCGCCGGAAACCGGTAAAAAAGGCCAGAGCGCCGAGCCCTATGCTGATGCTGCCCGCAAGCGTTTGCAGGCCTTGGTAGCACGTAGCGACGGACGCGTCGGGTTGCTGATGGGCAAGCAGGCCAAAGACCGCTACGGTCGCACGCTTGCCCACGTGTTCGGCGCGGATGGCAGCAATTTTGAAGCGCAACTGCTGGCCGACGGCCTCGCCTATCAGGTCGCAATTGCGCCCAACGTAGAACTGCTGGCGTGCCAACAAACGGCCGAACAGCGCGCGCGTTCGGCCGGGGCGGGGTTGTGGCGGCATTCGCCAGTGCTGGCGCCGTCGCAAATCAGCCGCTCGGGCTTCGTGCTCGTGAGCGGTACGGTGCGCAACGTTCAACGCAATCGCGGTGGATTTTGGATCGACCTTGATGGGGGTTTGGTGTTGCACATTGCACCCAATCATTTGGCCAGTTTCGACCCAAAAACCCTATCGCGATTGCAGGGAAGGCAGCTAGAGGCGCGCGGTTGGGTGCTTGATCGCTCGCGCCGGGGTAATTTGAAAGCGGGGCAGGCACGCTGGATGTTGCCTTTGACGCATCCGGGAATGCTAAAAGTCGGTTTTCGCTAAAAATTGTAGACAATTTTAAATGTAGATTGTGAACACTCAAGCCCTTGCTGGCTGCGGGTCTTGGCCCAAAGTCGTAGGGTAAAGCCCTTGACACTGCTGACCGGCCAGTCTTGTCGGGACTTTACGACACGCGTATGCTCGGCGATCCGTCTGTCCAACAGCAAAAAAGCGGAATGCCCACATGTCTGATTTGAAAACCGCCGCTCTCGAATATCATGCCCAGCCCCGTCCAGGGAAACTGAGTGTCGAGCTCACCAAAGCCACCGCAACTGCCCGCGATCTCGCGTTGGCATACAGCCCGGGTGTAGCCGAACCAGTGCGCGAAATCGCCCGCGATCCCGAGCTGGCCTACAAGTACACTGGCAAGGGCAACCTGGTTGCCGTTATTTCCGACGGTACCGCCATTCTGGGCCTGGGTAACCTCGGTCCATTGGCTTCCAAACCTGTGATGGAAGGCAAGGGCGTACTGTTCAAGCGCTTCGCCGGTATCGATGTGTTCGATATCGAAGTCGATTCCGAGAGCCCTCAGGCTTTCATCGACACGGTTAAACGCATTTCCATCACCTTCGGCGGTATCAACCTCGAAGACATCAAGGCCCCTGAGTGCTTTGAGATCGAACGTGCTCTGATCGAGCAGTGCGACATCCCGGTATTCCACGATGACCAGCACGGTACTGCGATCGTGACCGCAGCCGGCATGATCAATGCCCTGGAAATCGCCGGTAAAACCCTGTCTGACGCCAAAATCGTCTGCTTGGGCGCTGGCGCTGCAGCCATCTCCTGCATGAAGTTGCTGGTGAGCATGGGTGCAACCATCGAAAACATCTTCATGGTTGACCGTACCGGCGTGATTCACTCCGGCCGTGATGACTTGAACCAGTACAAGGCAGTGTTTGCCCACGCCACCGAGAAGCGTTCCCTGGCTGACGCCCTGGAAGGCGCTGACGTGTTTGTCGGCCTGTCCGGTCCAAACCTGCTGAGCGCTGAAGGCCTGAAATCCATGGCGGCCAACCCGATCGTGTTCGCATGCTCGAACCCGGACCCGGAAATCGCCCCGGAACTGGCGCACGCCACCCGTGACGACGTGATCATGGCCACCGGCCGTTCGGACTACCCGAACCAGGTCAACAACGTGCTGGGTTTCCCGTTCATCTTCCGTGGGGCACTGGACGTTCGCGCCAAGCGCATCAACGAAGAGATGAAGATCGCTGCGGCCAACGCCCTGCGCGAACTGGCAAAGCTGCCAGTGCCACAGGACGTGTGTGACGCCTACGGCGGTATCAAGCTGGAATTCGGTCGTGAGTACATCATTCCGAAACCAATGGACGCTCGCCTGATCACCGTGATCTCCGACGCTGTGGCCAAAGCTGCCATCGAGACCGGTGTTGCAACCCTGCCGTACCCGAAGAACTACCCGCTCAAAAGCGTGGATGACGTGTTCAACGGCTAAATTGCGACAGCGCTAAACAAAAAGCCCCGGCACGCGAGTGCCGGGGCTTTTTTGGTTCTGCAGAAGGGGCATCCCAGCGTGCAGTGTTTAAGCGTGAGAGGCCGATCCCTTGGGGCTCAGCCTCTGGTGGGTGCGATACGTCAGAACAGGTCGATCGGGGCGCCATCTTCAGCGGGCAGCGGGCTGCCCGGTGCAACGCCATTGCCCAGCTCGCTGTTGGACGGTGGCGTGTCTTCACTTTTGAACAGTTCAAAGTACGCACCCGGTGTGCCCGGTGACGCGACGCGGCCGCTGATTGGGTCAACCCGCAGGCTGAGAATTCCTTCGGGCTCGGCCTGGGTATGAGCCGGTTTGCCTTTCAGCGCGCCACCCATGTAGTTGATCCAGATCGGCAGCGCTACCGTGCCGCCATATTCACGGCGTCCAAGACTTTCGGGCTGGTCGAAACCGGTCCATACCGTGGTCACGTAATCTGCGTTATAGCCCGAGAACCACGCATCCTTGGATTCGTTGGTCGTACCGGTTTTACCGGCCAGATCAGTGCGGCCCAGTGACAAGGCGCGACGGCCGGTACCGAGCTTGATCACGTCCTGCAGCATGCTGGTCAGGATATACGTGGTGCGCCCGTCGACGATGCGCTCGGCCACGGCCTGGGTTTCAGTCGTTGGCAGGCCCGGCGCGACATTGATCGTGTCGATGGTCAGTTCTTCGGCTTCAGGCGGTACATCCTTGCTGGCGTTTTTCGGTACGCTCGGCGGGTTGGCCACGAACAGGGTCTCGCCGTTACGGCTTTCTATCTTGTCGATCAGGTAAGGCGTGATTTTGTAACCGCCGTTGGCAAAGGTGCTCCAGCCCATGGCGATCTCCATGGGCGTCAAGGTCGCGGTCCCCAGCGCCAGCGACAGGTTGCGCGGCAAGTCCTGTTTGCTGAAACCAAATTTGCTGATGTAGTCGACGGTCTTGTCGACGCCCAGGCTCTGCAGCAGGCGGATAGACACCAGGTTGCGCGACTTGTACAGCGCTTCGCGAACACGGATAGGGCCGAGGAACGTGTTGTTGTCGTTTTTCGGCCGCCAGACTTTGTCCTGGTAGTCGTCAACAAATACGATGGGCGCATCGTTCACCAGCGTGGCAGCGGTATAGCCGTTATCCAGTGCCGCGCTGTAAATGAAAGGCTTAAAGCTCGAACCCGGCTGACGCTTGGCCTGCATTGCACGGTTGTAGTTGCTCTGCTCAAACGCGAAACCGCCCACCAATGCGCGGATAGCCCCATTGTTCGGGTCAAGTGAGACCAGCGCGCCTTGTACTGTCGGCACCTGGCTGAACTTGAAACTGCCATCGGGTTGTGGCTGGACGCGAATCAGATCGCCCACCTGCGCCACGTCGGCTGGCTGCTTGGGCATCGGGCCCATGCTGTTGGTGTTCAGGAAGCGTCGTGCCCACTTCATGCTGTCCCAGCTCACGCGGCCTTCACCCGTGCGGGTCAGGACGTGCAGGCCATCTTTGTCGACCTCGGTCACGATGGCAGGCTCAAGCCCGCTAATCGGGCGCTGCTTGGCCAGCTCTTGCTTCCATACGGCCAGCGTCTTGCCCGGGAAGCGTGATTCAGGGCCGCGATAGCCGTGGCGCTGGTCGTAGGTAATCAGCCCGTCTTCGACAGACTTGTTGGCCAGTTCCTGCAAGTCGCTCGGCACCGTGGTGGTGACGCGATAACCTTCTGTGTAGGCCTCGCTGCCATAACGACCGACCATTTCGGCGCGGGCCATCTCGGCAATGTAAGGGGCGTTCACTTCCGGTGTCGGCACGTGATAACTGGCGTTGACCGGCTCGGCAATGGCAGCTTCGTAGCTGGCCTGATCGATTTTGCCCAACTTGTACATGCGGCCCAGAATCCAGTCGCGGCGCTCTTTGCTGCGCACCGGGTTAGCCAGCGGGTTGAAGCGCGAGGGGGCTTTGGGCAGGCCTGCGATCATGGCCATTTGCGCCAGGCTCAAATCGCGGATCGATTTGCCGTAATACACCTGGGCGGCCGATTCGATGCCGTAGGCGCGATTACCCAGATAAATCTTGTTCACGTACAGCTCAAGGATTTCGTCCTTGGTCAGCTCGCGTTCGATTTGCAGTGCCAACAGGATTTCGTTGGTTTTGCGGGAAAAGCTCCGCTCACTGGATAGGAAATAGTTCTTCGCCACCTGCATCGTGATGGTGCTACCACCCGATTGTATGTGTCCGCTTTTTACCAACTGGGTGGCGGCACGCATCAGGCTGCTGGGGTCGACCCCGTAATGATTGGCGAAGTTGTCATCTTCAGCCGACAGTAAGGCATTAATGAAATTGGGGGGAATGTCGGCGAACTTGATCGGAGAGCGGCGCATTTCGCCAAACTCTGCAATCAACTTGCCGTCGCTGGTGTAGACCCGCAAAGGAATCTGCAACTGGATGCTTCTCAACGACTCTACAGACGGCAAGCCAGGACTAAGATAGAGAAACGCGCCGCTTAACCCGAGCACGAGCCCGCAGATCACAGCAACGAATGACCACCCGAAAAACTTCAGCAGACGAATCAAGGCTTTTGGATTTCCAGATTAAGAAATGGGTTGCACGTCAGGGTTGTGCGCAGGCGCGCCGGGTCGACAATGCGGAAAAAAACGCCCGGCATTATAAGCATTTTTCGGTCATGGGCGTCAGGGACCTCATGTCGGAACGGATTATGAACGGATCTCATTTTTCACCCTCCGTAAGCCACGGATTGCATTAGGGAAAATAGCTGTGCCCGGATTGTTCACAAAAAAACCTCAGCGTTACGCGGGTGTCGAGGTTGGACCAGACTCGATCAATATCGTCGAATTAAGCCGCTCACGCAGTGGCTATCAGCTTGAAGCCTATGCCATGGAGCCCTTGCCAGTCATGCCGTTGCACGATCTGACAGGTCTTACGGCAAAAAGTGTCGCGCAGGTTGTGTCTATCGCGTTGAACAAAGCGGGCATACAGGCACGCAGCGCTGCGATATCAATGCCCGACACGCAGGTGATTTGCAAAATCATCGAGGTGGAACCGGGCCTGAGCGAGCAGGACCTCGAACTGCATGTGCGCCTTGAGGCCGAACAGTACGTTCCGTATGACCTTGATGACGCCGCACTTGATTTCCAAGTGCTGGGGCCTTCACTCGAGAACCCGCACCGCATCAGCGTGTTGCTGGCTGTGTGCCGCCAGCAAGCGCTTGAATGGCATCAATCGGTGCTGGCGGGTGCCGGCTTGCAGGCGAAGGTCATTGAGGTGCGCGATCACGCCCATGCCCGGGGCGTGCAATGGTTGAGTGGCTTGCCCGGTTATCAGCCTGACAACCCGCTTGCCGGGGTGAACGTGAATCCTCGCCTCGCACCCGAAGCGCTCTTCTGCGATGCTGCGCAGCTGTTGACAGCCTGTGGTCTGGCCTTGAGGGGGTTCGATTGATGGCGCGAATCAATTTGTTGCCATGGCGTGAGTGGCTGCGCGAAAAGCGTCGCAAAAGGTATGTGGGCATGCTGGTGGCGTTGCTGGTGGTGACGGCTGCCGGGTTGTTTGTGCTGGATCATTTCGTCGACCGCGCTGTGGAGCGACAGTTGGCGCGTAATGATCTGATCCGAAGTTCAATGGTCCAACTGGATGGACGTGCGCAGCAGATCGATCAGTTAAAAGTGCGCCGTGAGCAATTGTTGGAGCGCATGCAAACCATCGAAACACTGCAAGGCAATCGCTCCGGCAGCAGCATCGTGTTCGATCAACTGGCGCGCAGTTTGCCGGAAGGTGTGTATTTCACCGACGTGAAGATGGTCGAACGCACCATTGCGATTACGGGGGTGGCGCAGTCCACTGCACTGGTTGCCGAGTTGATGCGCAATCTGGACGCCTCCCATTGGCTGGAGGCTCCCACGCTGATTGAGGTGCGGGCCAAAGATGGGCAGGGGGACAGCCAGGCACGGTTATTTCAGATGACCGTGCTGCAATCCCAAAACGGCCATGATGGCGGGCAGTTTTGATGGGCGCGCAATGGCTGGAGAGCCTGCGTACTTTTGACCTGCAAGAATTGAATCTCAAACACGCCGGGATGTGGTCGCCCCGGCGTAAAGCAGTCGTGGCAGCGGGTCTCGTGGCGCTGCTTCTGCTGACGGGGTATGGGCTCTGGCTGAAGCCGGGGCTGGCCCGGTTCCATGAGCAGCGCAATGCCGAGCCCGAACTCACTGCTCAATTGGCGACCCGTGCCCGTGAGGCTGCGTCACTGGTTGACCATCACCGGCATCTTGAAGCGCTACAAGTGGCCTTCGACGATGTAATGCGGCAACTGCCGCGTCAATCCCAAGTGCCGGGTTTGCTGGACGAAGTGTCCCGGCTCGCCCAGAACAGCGGCCTGATCATCGAACAGATCCAGTGGCTGCCTGAAACACTACAACCCGTTTATAGCGAACTTCCCCTGCAATTGATGGTGGTGGGCGGGTATCACGACCTTGGGGTTTTTCTCAGTGGTATTGCGGATTTACCCCGGATCGTCACCGTGCATGATTTCACCCTGACGGCAGCCACCCCGGCAGCGAATGGCCCATTGCGCATGACGTTACTGGCCAAAACCTATCGCGCCAATGATCAAGGACTGATCCCGTGAGAGTGATGTATCGATGTGTGCTGGCCGGTGCGCTGGCAAGCCTCGCGGGTTGCGACAATCCGCAGGGTATTGAGACGCTGGAGCGTGAACTGCATGCGCTTCAAGCCATTGATGGCATTCCCGTGCCCCCCCCTGCCAACCCGTGTGCAGCACCGAGCGTTTATCTACGAAGCCACTGCACTGCGCAGCCCTTTTCAGGGGGCGTTCGGGGTGGAAGGGGCTCGCTGGCAGGTGAGTGATGCAGACCACAGTGACCATGAGGGACGCAGCAAAAGCGTTTTGGAAGACATTGATCTTGAGCAGTTCGAGATGGTTGGCACCCTGTCGGACCTGTATCAGGACAACGTCCTGTTACGCGCCAAGGGTGTCGTGCATCGTTTGCAGTCCGGTGACTATTTGGGTCGTCATAACGGCCGGATTGTCGCGCTTAACCCGCAGCACGTTGAAGTGTTTGAAGTGATTTCTGATGGTCGGGGCGGTTGGCTGGAAAGAACCCTGACGATTCCTTTGAAACAGCAGTCTTAACGGAAATAAACCATGAAAAGGATTTTCCCGGTCTGTGGACTGGCGCTATGGAGTGCGCTGAATTCACAGGCAGTGTTGGCCAGTGCGCCTTTGATACTCCCTGATGCGTCGACGCCTTGGGTTGTTCAGCCTGAGCAGGCCAAGGCTCAAACCTACGAGGGCGACCTGCTGTCGCTCAACTTTCTGGACATTGAAGTGCGCACGGTGCTGCAGATTCTTGCGGACTTTACCCGGTTCAACCTGGTGGTCAGCGATGGCGTTGAAGGCAATGTCACGCTCAACCTGCAAGACGTGCCCTGGGATCAGGCGCTGGACCTGGTACTCAAAAGCAAAGGCCTGGATAAACGCATGGAAGGCAATGTGATGTTGATTGCGCCAGCGGATGAAATAGCCGCCCAGGCGCGTCAGGCGCTGGAGGCACGTAACCAGATAGCCGACCTTGCCCCCTTGCGTCGGGAGGTGGTGCAGGTCAATCACGCCAAGGCTGCGGACATCGCCAAGCTGTTTCAGTCTGCGACCGGCCATGCCTCAGGCGTGGAAGGGCAAGGCTCGATCACTGTGGATGAGCGCACTAACCACATCATCGCGTTCCAGACTGCCGAGCGGCTCGGCGAACTACGGCGCATCGTGGCGCAACTGGATGTACCCATGCGTCAGGTGATGATTGAGGCGCGTATTGTCGAAGCAGGGGTAGATTTTGAAAAGAAACTGGGCGTGCGATGGGGTGGCGAGATTCGTAATGCGGGCAATTGGAAAGCAGGAGGCATCAACAAGCCCGTTGTAGAGGGCGCCGCTGAAGTCAGCGCACCGTTCGTTGACTTGGGCGTTGCCAATCACACCTCAGGGTTGGGCATCGCTTTCATCACCAACAATGTCTTGCTGGACCTCGAATTGAGCGCCATGGAAAAGACGGGCAATGGCGAAATCATCTCGCAGCCCAAGGTGGTTACTTCTGACAAGGAGACCGCAAAAATTCTGAAGGGCACTGAAATTCCCTATCAGGAATCCACCTCCAGCGGCGCCACCTCCGTGTCGTTCAAAGAAGCCTCGCTGTCACTGGAAGTGACCCCGCAGATCACACCGGACAACAGCATCCTCATGCAGGTGGTGGTGACAAAAGACGAGCCGGACTACATGAACATGGTCAACAACGTACCGCCCATCAAGAAGAACGAAGTGCGCGGGAGGGTGCTGGTCAAAGACGGAGAAACCATCGTGATTGGGGGCGTGTTCTCAAATACGCAAAGCAACGTGGTAGATAAAGTGCCATTTTTGGGCGATCTGCCGTATGTTGGCCGACTTTTCCGTCGGGACCTTGTCCTCGAAAAAAAATCCGAGCTGCTGGTGTTCTTGACTCCGCGTATCATGAACGACCTGGCGATTGCTGCGAGTCATTGATTCTGTGCGAAATTTGATTCTTGTTGGGCCGATGGGCGCGGGTAAAAGCACCATTGGACGTTTGCTGGCCAAGGAACTGCGGCTGCCGTTCAAAGATTCCGACAAGGAAATCGAACTGCGCACCGGCACGAATATCCCGTGGATCTTCGATAAAGAAGGTGAGGCGGGGTTTCGTGATCGTGAGACGGCCATGATTAAAGCGTTGTGCCATGAAGATGGCATTGTGCTCGCAACTGGGGGCGGGGCCGTGATGCGGCCTGAAAACCGTAAGTTCCTGCATGCAGGTGGGCGCGTGGTGTATCTGCATGCTTCCATCGAGCAGCAGGTGGCGCGTACGTCGCGCGATCGTAATCGCCCCCTGTTGCGCAATGCGAATCCGGAGAAAATCCTGCGCGATCTGCTGGCCATTCGTGATCCGCTTTATCGTGAAATCGCCGATGTGGTGGTCGAAACCGATGAACGGCCGCCGCGGATGGTGGTTTTGGACATTTTGGAGCGTCTGGCCCAGCTTCCTCCTCGTTAAAGCTTGGTACAAAATGCGCTATCCTCGGCGCCGGTCCTGCCCGCAAGCGGTATGACCCAAAGCTACTGGGCAGCGTCCCCACCGGCGCTGCCAACACTTGATAATTGCGAAACAGGGCGCCAGCCGTCCTTTTTCAATGCGGGGATTCATGCAGACACTGAAGGTTGATCTAGGCGAGCGCAGCTACCCGATTCATATTGGCGAGGGTTTATTGGATCAGCCTGAGCTGCTGGCGCCGCACATCGCCGGGCGCCAGGTGGCAATTGTGACCAACGAAACCGTAGCGCCTCTGTATCTCGAGCGTCTGACCCGCAGCCTGGCGGCTTATTCGGTGCTGCCGATCATTCTTCCCGATGGCGAATCATTCAAAAATTGGGAAACCCTGCAGCTGATTTTCAATGGCTTGCTCACGGCGCGCCATGATCGGCGCACCACGGTCATTGCACTGGGTGGTGGCGTGATCGGTGACATGGCCGGTTTTGCCGCATCGTGTTACCAGCGCGGGGTCGACTTCATTCAGGTGCCGACCACTTTGCTGTCGCAAGTGGATTCGTCCGTAGGCGGCAAAACCGGCATCAATCACCCGCTGGGCAAAAACATGGTGGGCGCGTTTTACCAGCCAAATCTGGTACTCATCGACACCACCAGCCTGAACACCTTGCCAGCACGCGAACTGTCGGCAGGGCTGGCGGAAGTGATCAAGTACGGCCTGATTTGCGACGAGCCTTTTCTGACCTGGCTGGAAGAAAACGTTGACGCCTTGCGCGCCCTGGATCAGGCCGCGCTGACCACGGCCATTCAGCGTTCCTGCGCAGCCAAGGCCGCCGTGGTGGGTGCCGATGAACGTGAGTCGGGCGTGCGCGCCACCCTCAACCTGGGCCACACCTTTGGCCATGCCATCGAAACCCACATGGGCTACGGGGTATGGTTGCATGGAGAGGCTGTGGCGGCTGGCACGGTGATGGCGCTGGAGATGTCGGCGCGTCTGGGCTGGATCACCGAGGCCGAACGTGACCGTGGCATTCGCCTGTTCCAGCGTGCGGGTCTGCCGGTGGTGCCGCCCACCGAGATGACGCCTGCCGATTTCATGGAACACATGGCAATAGATAAAAAAGTGATCGACGGCCGCTTGCGCCTGGTGCTGTTACGCCGCATGGGCGAAGCCACAGTGACCGACGATTATCCACAAGAGGTTCTACAGGCCACGCTGGGTGCGGATTACCGCGCGCTGGCTCAGCTCAAAGGTTAATAAGATCCCGATGACTAGTTTGCATGCCGACGAGGCGTTTCTCGGTCACTTTCAACTCAACCACGACCCCTTTGCTCCACGGGTGCCAGGGTTCAAGTTCTTCCCGGCCCAGCGCAAGCCGGTGCTGGGGCAGTTGCACCACCTCGCCCGTTACAGCCAGCTGCTGCTGGTAGTCACCGGGCCTGAAGGCAGCGGCAAGACGTTGTTGCGTCAGGCGCTGGTCGCCAGCACCAACAAACAGTCGGTGCAAAGTGTCGTGGTTTCAGCGCGTGGCGCCGGTGATGCGGCCGGTGTGATGCGCCAGATTGCGCAAACCCTGAATGTCGCCAACCCCGACATCGGCTCAATTCTGGCGCAAGTGGTGCAACTGGCCCTGACCGGCCAGGAAGTTTACTTGCTGATCGATGATGCCGAGCAGCTTGACGACTCGGCGCTCGAAGCCCTGCTGGCGCTGGCGGCCGGGACGCCTGAAGGCCGACCGCATGTGTTCCTGTTTGGCGAGCCTTCGATGATCGCCGGTCTTGAGCAGCTCAGCGCGGACGAAGAGCGCTTCCACGTCATCGAATTGCAGCCGTATAGCGAAGAAGAGACCCGCGAATACCTGGCGCAGCGTCTTGAAGGCGCCGGGGCCGGAATCGAACTCTTGAGCGCGCAACAGATCTCAGATATTCACGAGAGCTCCGACGGCTGGCCTGGGAACATCAACCAGGTTGCCCGCGATGCAATGATCGAAGCCATGATTGCCAGCCGCACTGCGGTCAAGCGTCCAAGTATGGGGTTCAACATGCCGAAAAAACACGTATTGGCCATTGGTGCCGTAGTGGTAGTGGCCGTCGCCGCTGCCATCCTGATTCCGGGTCGCGGCAAAACGCCGACCACCCCAAATGCTGAACAGGCCCAGTTGCCGCTGGGGCAAGCCGCGCCGAATGCTGGCGCTAACCCGTCGGTAGATTTCGCCGGTTCTTCGCAGCCCATGCCGCTGCCGCTGGTCGGTCAGTCGCAGCCGGTGATGCGCGGTCCGCTGGCCGAGGCGGCCGGTGGTATTTCTGAAGGCGATGACGGTGGCGTGCCTGCGGTTGAAGGGGGCGCTGATGTGCCACCTACCGTGACCACCACGGCACCACCTGTCGGCGTTCCTGCGGGCGCTGAGCCCGTGCCGGCACCTGCTCCGGCACCACGTCCGGTACAGCAAGCGCCAGTGGCTGCGGCCAAGCCGACCCCCGCCCCGACCCCGGCTGCCAAGCCAACCCCTGCGCCTGTGGCCAAACCCGCAGCCAAACCGGCAGATAAACCCGTCACCCTGGCCAAGGCCGCACCGGGCAGCAGCTGGTACTCCAGCCAGCCAGCGGGCAACTATGTGGTGCAGATCGTCGGCACCAGCTCTGAAGCCTCTGCGCAAAATGTCGTCAAAGAAGTGGGCGGTGAATCGCGCTACTTCAAAAAAATGCTTAACGGCAAACCGTTGTATGTCGTGACCTACGGCAATTTCCCAAGCCACGCCGCGGCCACTGCCGCCATCAAGAACTTGCCAGCGAAGATTCAGGCTGGTAAACCTTGGCCTCGCACTGTCGCCAGCGTCCAACAAGAACTGGCAGCAGCTCGCTGATGCTCCGGCGACCTTACCCAGGTCGCCGTGCTTCACACCTAACATTCCTGCTTGAGCATGCGGCTTTTTGGCCGTGTGCCTTGTGGTGTCTGCGCCTTGTGGCGGTCAACATCAAAAATGTTTTGACTAGCACAAGTAATCTCTTTAAACCTTTCACAAATGCGACACGAATTTACGGTTAATCGCCGCTTAATTTGTGGGCGTTTCTGGCGGTGTGTAGAATGACCACCCTTTTGCCCCTGCCAAGCTGGCGTACGTTCAGCGCGGGAAGCAAGTGGTTGAATTAAAAAGAAATTTGCCCCTTTTTGGGGCAGCCTGGTGAGAAAGTGTCTATGAAAGCAGGTCTGTACCACCCCGACGAATTCAAGGATAACTGTGGTTTCGGCCTGATTGCCCACATGCAGGGCGAACCCAGTCATACCCTTCTACAAACAGCCATTGAGGCACTGACCTGCATGACCCACCGCGGTGGGATCAACGCAGACGGCAAGACCGGCGACGGTTGTGGCCTGCTGATTCAAAAACCTGATCTGTTCTTGCGTGCAGTCGCCAAGCAACAGTTCGGCAGCGATTTGCCCAAGCAATACGCGGTCGGCATGGTGTTTTTCAACCAGGACCCGATCAAGGCCGAAGCGGCCCGCAACAACATGAACCGCGAAATCCTTGCGGCCGGCCTGCAATTGGTGGGCTGGCGCAAGGTGCCCATCGACACCAGCGTGCTGGGTCGTCTGGCGCTGGAGCGTTTGCCGCAGATTGAACAGGTGTTCATCGCCGGTGAAGGCCTGAGCGATCAGGACATGGCGATCAAGTTGTTCAGCGCACGTCGTCGTTCGTCAGTAACCAATGCTGCCGACACCGACCATTACATCTGCAGTTTTTCCCACAAGACCATCATTTATAAAGGCCTGATGATGCCGGCGGACCTCACCGCCTTTTATCCGGACCTCAGTGACGAGCGCCTGCAAACCGCCATCTGTGTGTTTCACCAGCGCTTCTCCACCAACACCTTACCGAAATGGCCGCTGGCCCAGCCGTTCCGCTTTCTCGCCCATAACGGCGAGATCAACACCATCACGGGCAACCGCAACTGGGCATTGGCCCGTCGCACCAAGTTTGCCAACGACCTGATCGGTGATCTGGACGAACTCGGCCCGCTGGTTAACCGCGTGGGCTCTGACTCCTCAAGCATGGACAACATGCTGGAATTGATGGTCACCGGCGGCATCGACCTGTTCCGTGGCGTGCGCATGCTGATTCCGCCTGCCTGGCAAAACGTAGAAACCATGGACCCCGACCTGCGGGCGTTCTATGAGTACAACTCCATGCACATGGAGCCGTGGGACGGCCCGGCAGGTGTGGTGATGACCGACGGCCGCTACGCCGTCTGCCTGCTCGACCGCAACGGCCTGCGCCCGGCGCGCTGGGTCACGACCACCAACGGCTACATCACCATCGCCTCGGAAATCGGCGTGTGGAACTACCAGCCTGAAGACGTGATCGCCAAAGGCCGCGTAGGGCCGGGCCAGATTCTGGCTGTCGACACCGAAACCGGTCAGGTGCTGGACACCGACGCCATCGACAACCGCCTGAAGTCGCGTCATCCGTATAAGCAATGGCTGCGCAAGAATGCCCTGCGCATCCAGGCCACCATCGATGACCACGACCACGGTTCGGCGTTCTACGACGTCGATCAGCTCAAGCAATACATGAAGATGTATCAGGTCACGTTCGAAGAACGCGATCAGGTGCTGCGCCCACTGGGCGAGCAGGGCTACGAAGCGGTCGGCTCCATGGGCGATGACACGCCAATGGCCGTGCTGTCCCAGCGCGTGCGTACGCCGTACGACTACTTCCGCCAGCAATTTGCGCAGGTCACCAACCCGCCCATTGACCCGCTGCGCGAAGCCATCGTCATGTCGCTGGAAATCTGCCTGGGTGCAGAGCGCAACATTTTCCAGGAATCCCCTGAACACGCCTCGCGCGTGATCCTCAGCTCGCCGGTCATCTCGCCTGCCAAATGGCGCTCGTTGATGAACCTCGACCTGCCGGGCTTTGAGCGTCAGATCATCGACCTCAATTACGACGAGAGCCTCGGGCTCGAAGCGGCTGTGCGCAACATCGCGGATCAGGCCGAAGAGGCTGCCCGCGCGGGCCGTACGCAAATTGTCCTCAGTGACCGTCATATCGCGCCAGGCAAGTTGCCGGTTCACGCTTCGCTGGCGGTCGGCGCGGTTCACCACCGCTTGACAGAAAAAGGCCTGCGGTGTGACAGCAACATCCTGGTCGAAACCGCGACCGCCCGTGACCCGCATCACTTTGCGGTGCTGATCGGCTTTGGTGCGTCGGCGGTGTATCCGTTTTTGGCCTACGAAGTACTGGGCGATCTGATCCGCACAGGCGAAGTGTTGGGCGACCTTTACGAGGTGTTCAAGAACTACCGCAAAGGCATCACCAAAGGCCTGCTCAAAATCCTTTCGAAGATGGGTATTTCGACCATCGCGTCGTACCGCGGCGCGCAGTTGTTCGAAGCCATCGGCTTGTCTGAAGAAATCTGCGAGCTGAGCTTCCGTGGCGTGCCGAGCCGCCTTAAGGGTGCACGTTTTGTCGACCTTGAAGCCGAGCAAAAACTGCTGGCCGCCGAAGCCTGGAGCGCGCGTAAGCCGATCCAGCAAGGCGGGCTGCTCAAATACGTGCATGGCGGCGAATACCACGCCTACAACCCGGACGTGGTTGCTACCCTGCAAGCCGCTGTGCAGCAGGGCGACTACAACAAGTTCAAGGAATACACGTCACTGGTCGACAAGCGCCCGGTGTCGATGATCCGCGACCTGTTGCAGGTCAAAACACTCGATACGCCGCTGGCCATCGAAGAGATTGAACCGCTGGAATCCATCCTCAAGCGTTTCGACTCTGCCGGTATCTCGCTGGGCGCATTGTCGCCCGAGGCGCACGAAGCGTTGGCTGAAGCCATGAACCGGTTGGGCGCACGTTCCAACTCCGGTGAAGGCGGTGAGGACCCGGCGCGGTACGGCACGATCAAGAGCTCGAAAATCAAGCAAGTGGCCACTGGCCGTTTCGGTGTCACGCCGGAATATCTGGTCAACGCCGAAGTGCTGCAAATCAAGGTAGCCCAGGGCGCCAAACCGGGTGAGGGCGGGCAACTGCCGGGCGGCAAGGTCAATGGCCTGATCGCCAAGCTGCGTTATGCCGTACCGGGCGTGACCTTGATTTCGCCTCCGCCGCACCACGACATCTATTCGATCGAAGACTTGTCGCAGCTGATCTTTGACCTCAAGCAGGTCAATCCCAAAGCGCTGGTCTCGGTCAAGTTGGTGGCGGAAGCCGGGGTCGGCACGATTGCAGCCGGTGTGGCCAAGGCCTATGCCGACCTGATCACCATTTCCGGTTATGACGGCGGCACCGGTGCTTCGCCGCTGACCTCCATCAAATACGCGGGCGCACCGTGGGAACTGGGGCTGGCTGAAACCCACCAGACCCTGCGCGGCAACGACCTGCGCGGCAAAGTGCGGGTACAAACCGACGGCGGCCTGAAAACCGGCCTCGATGTGATCAAAGCGGCAATCCTGGGTGCTGAAAGCTTCGGCTTCGGCACCGCGCCAATGATCGCCCTGGGCTGCAAATACCTGCGAATCTGCCACTTGAACAACTGCGCCACGGGTGTGGCGACGCAGAACGAATCCCTGCGTAAAAACCACTACATCGGCACTGTCGACATGGTGGTCAATTTCTTCACCTATGTGGCCGAAGAAACCCGCGAGTGGCTTGCCAAGCTCGGCGTGAGCAGCCTTGAACAGTTGATCGGTCGTACCGACCTGCTGGACATCCTGCCGGGCGAAACCGCCAAGCAGCATCACCTCGACCTGACCCCGTTGCTGGGCAGCGACCACGTGCCTGCCGACAAGCCGCAGTTCTGCGAGGTGGACCGCAACCCGCCGTTCGACAAAGGCCTGCTGGCCGAGAAAATGCTCGACATGGCACGCCCGGCGATCAACGACCTGAGCGGTGCCGAGTTTGAACTCGATATCTGCAACTGCGACCGTTCGATTGGCGCGCGGATCTCCGGTGAAATCGCCCGTACCCATGGCAATCAGGGCATGGCCAAGGCACCGATCACGTTCCGCTTCAAAGGGACGGCAGGTCAGAGCTTTGGTGTGTGGAACGCCGGTGGTTTGAACCTCTACCTGCAAGGCGACGCCAACGACTACGTAGGCAAAGGAATGACTGGCGGCAAGCTGGTAATCGTGCCGCCGACTGGCAGCGTCTACAAAACCCAGGACAGTGCGATCATCGGCAACACCTGCCTGTACGGCGCCACGGGCGGCAAGTTGTTTGCCGCTGGTACGGCGGGCGAGCGTTTCGCTGTGCGCAACTCGGGCGCCCACACCGTTGTGGAAGGCACGGGCGACCATTGCTGCGAATACATGACGGGCGGCTTTGTCTGCGTACTGGGCAAAACCGGTTACAACTTCGGTTCGGGCATGACCGGCGGTTTCGCCTACGTGCTGGATCAGGACAACACGTTCGTTGACCGGGTGAACCACGAGCTGGTTGAAATCCAGCGCATCAGCGGCGAAGCGATGGAAGCCTACCGCAACCACCTGCAACACGTGCTGGACGAATACGTCGAGGAAACCGACAGCGAGTGGGGCCGCAACCTCTCGGAAAACCTTGATGATTACCTGCGTCGTTTCTGGATGGTCAAGCCCAAGGCTGCCAGCTTGAAATCGTTGCTTTCCAGCATCCGTGCCAACCCGCAGTGATATGCGCCTGAAGAGTGTGATGAGGTTTTAACCATGGCTGAACGTCTGAGTAACGACTTCCAGTTCATCGATGTCGGGCGCAAAGATCCGAAGAAGAAACTGTTACGTCAACGCAAAAAAGAGTTCGTGGAAATCTACGAACCGTTCAAACCCCAGCAGTCAGCCGAGCAGGCTCACCGTTGCCTGGGTTGCGGTAACCCGTACTGTGAATGGAAATGCCCTGTGCATAACTTCATTCCCAACTGGCTCAAACTGGTGGCCGAGGGCAACATCCTCGCCGCCGCCGAGCTGTCGCACCAGACCAACACCCTCCCTGAAGTGTGCGGCCGGGTGTGCCCGCAAGACCGTCTGTGCGAGGGGGCCTGCACCCTAAACGACGGTTTTGGCGCAGTGACCATCGGTTCGGTCGAGAAGTACATCACCGACACCGCTTTCGCCATGGGCTGGCGCCCGGACATGTCCAAGGTCGTGCCCACCGGCAAGCGCGTAGCCATTATTGGCGCCGGGCCTGCGGGCCTGGGCTGCGCTGACGTATTGGTACGTGGCGGCGTAACCCCGGTGGTTTTTGACAAGAACCCGGAAATCGGCGGTCTGCTGACCTTCGGTATTCCCGAGTTCAAACTCGAAAAAACCGTGCTCAGCCACCGCCGTGAAGTCTTTACCGGCATGGGGATCGAGTTCCGCCTCAACACCGAAATCGGCAAAGACATCAGCATGCAACAGCTGCTGGACGAGTACGACGCGGTCTTCATGGGCATGGGCACCTACACCTACATGAAAGGTGGCTTTGCCGGTGAAGACCTGCCAGGCGTGCACGATGCGCTGGACTTCCTGATTGCCAACGTCAACCGCAACCTGGGCTTTGAAAAGTCGCCGGACGATTTCGTCGACATGAAAGGCAAAAGGATCGTGGTTCTCGGGGGCGGTGACACGGCCATGGACTGCAACCGCACCTCCATCCGCCAAGGCGCCAAGTCCGTGACCTGTGCGTACCGTCGTGACGAAGCCAACATGCCGGGTTCGCGTAAAGAGGTGAAAAACGCCAAGGAAGAAGGCGTGAAGTTCCTCTACAACCGTCAGCCAATTGCCATTGTGGGCGAAGGTCGGGTGGAAGGCGTGAAAGTGGTCGAAACGCGTCTGGGTGAGCCTGATGCCCGTGGGCGCCGCAGCCCTGAGCCGATTCCGGGTTCTGAAGAGATCATCCCGGCGGATGCCGTGATCATCGCGTTCGGATTTCGCCCGAGCCCGGCACAGTGGTTTGAACAATTCGACATCCAGACCGACAGCCAGGGCCGCGTCATTGCGCCCGAGCAGTCGTCGTTCAAACACCAGACCAGCCACCCGAAGATCTTCGCCGGTGGTGACATGGTGCGTGGATCAGACCTCGTAGTGACCGCAATCTTTGAGGGCCGTACAGCGGCCGAAGGGATTCTGGATTACCTGGGCGTCTGACCCGGCATTCACCTGCCCCTTTCTCTGCGGGAGAGGGCGCGGGTTGAGGGAAAAGTGCTCGCCCTTGCGCGTCAAATCGCCTCGATAGATAAAAGGCACGGCTCTTGCCGTGCCTTTTGTGTCCGTCTCTGAGAAAATGCCCGCACTTTTTTTCCGGATGCTGACATGACTGATCTCAAGAATGACCGTTTCCTTCGCGCTTTGCTCAAGCAACCCGTTGACGTAACGCCTGTGTGGATGATGCGTCAGGCCGGTCGCTACTTGCCGGAATACCGTGCCAGCCGCGCCAAGGCCGGTGATTTCATGAGCCTGTGCAAGAACGCCGAGTTCGCGTGCGAAGTCACCATGCAGCCTCTGGACCGCTTCCCGCAGCTTGATGCGGCGATCCTGTTCTCCGACATTCTGACCATTCCGGATGCCATGGGGCAGGGGTTGTATTTTGAAACTGGCGAAGGCCCACGCTTCAAAAAGGTGGTCAGCACCCTGGCCGACATCGAAGCTTTGCCGATTCCGGACCCGCAAAAAGACCTCGGTTACGTAATGAACGCGGTCAGCACCATCCGCAAGGAACTCAACGGCCGCGTGCCACTGATCGGTTTCTCCGGTAGCCCGTGGACGCTGGCCACCTACATGGTCGAAGGCGGCTCGTCCAAAGACTTCCGCAAAACCAAAGCCATGCTCTACGACACCCCTCAAGCGATGCATTTGCTGCTCGACAAGCTGGCGCAGTCGGTGACGTCGTACCTTAACGGCCAGATCCTGGCGGGCGCACAAGCGGTGCAGATCTTCGACACGTGGGGCGGCAACCTGTCCTCGGCGGCCTATCAGGAGTTCTCCCTGGCCTACATGCGCAAAATCGTCAGCGGCCTGATCCGTGAACATGAAGGCCGTAAAGTGCCGGTCATCCTGTTCACCAAAAACGGCGGCCTGTGGCTCGAAAGCATTGCCGACGCAGGTGCGGACGCATTGGGTCTGGACTGGACCTGCGACCTGGGCGAAGCCCGCCGTCGCGTTGGCAACAAAGTTGCCTTGCAGGGCAACATGGACCCGACCGTGCTGTACGCCAACCCGGAAGCCATCCGCACTGAAGTCAAACGTATTCTGGCCAGCTACGGCAAGGGTTCTGGGCACGTGTTCAACCTCGGTCATGGCATCACGCCTGAAGTGAAACCCGAACACGCTGGCGCCTTTATCAGCGCAGTGCACGAGTTCTCGGCGCAATACCACGTTTAAGTATTTCGCTAACTTCCAATGCCCGGCTAATGCCGGGCATTTTTGTTAGTGGTGACTTTGGAATGCAGTGCCGATGTGGGCGTACATATAAATAGCGCTGATTGCATTAAAGTCATGGATTAAAAACTTCAAAGCCTAAGACTTTTCCTACTTGAAATAGCGTGACCGCTTACAGATTAATCGTTGTAAGACGGTAAAATCTCCCACCTCTCGGGTAGGTGTTGACTGAACTTAAACTGCAATTAAGGAAAATATTGAAGGAATTTTCTTTGTGTTATGTAGTTTTGGTTTTGAGCGGTAAATGTTCATCGTGTTGAGTTATTCGTGGTCGTGCATTGAATATATGCGCGCCATTTTTTGTCTTAATAATAATTAAGAGGGGATTTAATATGATGTCTTCACGCTCCAGGTCTTTGACGTTGACCGGCTGCGTTTCTTCGTTAACGCTGATGGCGGCGATGTTTGCATCGCAGCAAGTAGCGGCGCATGGCTATATGGACAGCCCGCCTTCCCGCGCTTACGCCTGCAAGCAAAAGCTGAATGCAAACTGCGGCCCCGCCGAATATGAGCCTCAAACCGTTGGCGAAGCGCCTAAAGGCTTTCCGGCATTGGGCCCGGCTGATGGCAAGATTGCCAGTGGCGAAAACGCCATGTTTGCAGCGATGGATGCCCAGTCCCCGGATCGCTGGCATTTGACCGAAATCAGCGACCGCAATACCGAGTTCAGCTGGTTTTTCACAGCGGCCCACAAAACCACCAAGTGGGAATACTTCATTACCAAAACCGGCTGGAACCCCAACCTGCCGCTGACCCGTGATGCCTTCGAGCTGACGCCGTTCTGCAGCGTAGAGGGCGGCGGCGCTGTGCCGATCGAAGGTGCGGCGGGTGGCAATGGCCAGATCAAGCAGAAGCACGCGTGCACCATTCCGGGCGATCGTAGCGGCCATCACATCATCTTGGGTGCCTGGACAGTTGATGACACCGGCGCATCGTTCTACGACGTTGTTGACGTGAATGTCACGGCCGAAGCCGAGCACGAGCCCGACCCTGATGGCTGGAAGCGTGTCAGTGAGCTGGCCCCAACCCAGGCACTGTTGCCAGGTGATTCGGTCAAGGCTCGTGCGTTTACCGGGAGCTCCGAAAGCGCTGAGTACAGTTTCTCGGTAGGCATCGATTCGGTTGAAGAAGGCAAGCCGCAAAACTGGTCGCTCAAATTGGCTCAGGCAATCAATGCGGCTGACAAATCGGTGCGTGCAGGCATTCGTAATGCTGAAGGCAACATTGAACCGATCAAGGGCACCAACATCTTCTACGTTAAACCGGAAACGGGCGTGACCAGCTATCAAATGCTGACCACCATGGTTCCGGACCCTGCTGCGTACATGCATGTGCATGACGTTAAACCGGAGTATGCGCTGGAAAAAGGCAAAGGCAATGTAGGCTTCACATTGATGACCAACAAGGATATCAACGTTGATGCCACCGTTTACGATGCCAACAACAAATCCGTCGGCACCGTCAAACAGACCCTGAATGCATCCACCGAACAAGTCATTGTCCCTGTGATTAGCGCACCGGGCGTGCATACCTTGAAGTTGATCGCCAGCAGCCAGGACGGTCGTGAAAACTTCCAGGAAGCCAAGTCCCTTAACCTGACGGGCGATGGCGCCGAGCACGACTTCGATGCTGTATTCCCTGAAGGTATGAAGGACTACAAGGCAGGGATTAAAGTGTTGCATCCACGAACCAATAAGGTCTACGAGTGCAAGCCTTTCCCTTTCTCCGGGTATTGCTCTCAGTATTCGAAGACGGCCAATGGCTTTGAGCCGGGTGTCGGATCGAATTGGGCTGATGCCTGGACGGAACTGAAGTAAAGCGGTTGAAGACCGGGCCGTTTTACAAGGCGGCCTGGTCTTCTTATTCGCGATTAAGATGAAAGAGAGCGAGAATTTTTTTAAATTTTCGAGGCTGACGCTGTGAATCATTCGACGTATTCATATTTACAGAAATGGTTACATGCTATTTCGATGATTATTAGTGCGTGGTTGATGTCGTCGGGGTATTACGCGGCGTTGATATCCCGTTCCGTAGACGTTAAAGGTGCCATCAGTACTTTTAATGTCGCGTTGGCCACCCTGTTTGCTCCTGTGTTCTTTTTTCGAATGTATTTATCGTTCGGTCAAGGGTACGCCGATGTTTTCAGATCAGGAGATGCCATGCGTTATGCGGCGTTTCTTGTTCACAACCTGATGTATTTAACGACCTGCGTCGTCATCGTCTCGGGATTTCTGATGATGAATCGCGAGATCGATATATTCGGCCTGTTTTACCTGCCTGCCGTAATAACAGACCTGCAACTACGTGGATGGTTTTCCTTTTCTCATACCTGGGGCTGTTACGTATTGGCGCTGCTGCTGGTCGTGCATGTCGCGGCGGTCATCAAGCATCAACTTGCTGGCAAATTGATTCTCAAGGGCATGTTTTCCTAAGCCTTTCCACGTGTCGACACATCAATGACAGCTCATACAGCATGCGGACGGTCAACGTTGGGTAGTTCAGCATTCGTTTTTACCCGTTCCTTTCGGCTGGTCCTGAGGGCTTGTCTGGTAGCGTTGCCTTTGAGTGCAGGAGGCTGGCATCTCTGGCAAGAGTGGTCGTATCGCATGTCATTACCCGACCTGATCGTTTTGAAACCTCTTGAAGCCGCCGCCCCTTTGACACCGGTTGCGTTCAGCCCGGATGCCATCGCGACGGTACTGGGCTTTGCACCACAAGGCGCAGCTGTGCGTAGCGCCGAGGCCCTGACGCTGCGCGCGAGCCTGGTTTCCAGCGAGGGACAGTCCCGTGCGCTATTGGCGGGTGCCAACGAGGCTCGTTTCTACGGGGTGGGCGAACGCTTGCCGGGCGGCAGTGTTTTACGCCGTATTGAAGTGTCCCGCGTGGTGCTTTGGCGCAATGGCCGGGAAGAAAGCCTGGTTCTCGAATCCGCCGGGCAGTACCTGCTGCCGGTCACACGTGCTGATGCCCCCAAGGCGCAGCCCGCTTCCACTTATTTGCGGCCCGTTGCCGAACAACCTTAGAGACTCACCATGAACAGGCCAGACAGGTTCGGCATCGGCCGCTTCTTACTGCGTAGCACGCTTTGCACCGCGCTTTTTTTCGCAAGCACGACGCTCGCTCAAGAGCAATCGTGGCAACTGGCGATGAAAGACGCCGAGTTACGCGATGTGGTACAGCAAATGTCCAGTGTGCTGGGCGCTACGGTTGTGCTCGACCCGCGTGTCCAGGGGCGCATTACTGTGATCTCTGATCAGCCACTCAATCGTGAAGGCGTGCGCAACTTGTTCTACGCGGTGCTGGAGGCCCAAGGCTTTGCCGTGGTCGATCAGGGTGAGCGTTTATTGATAATTCCGGCAGCTGACGCCAAAACCCGGGCCAGCACTGCCGACACCCGGCAAGCGCTGAATGAGGAATTTGTTACCCAAGTTATTGAATTGAACACCAGCGTCGCCGCCGATTTGTCCGGGTTGCTGCGGCCACTTGTGTCTAACAATGGCTATGTCGGGCCTTCGACATCAGCCAATGCGCTGATCGTCACTGACACGGCGAGCAATATCGAGCGTATTGCCCAGTTGGCCAGACAACTGGACGCCGGCGGGCAGTTCGGGCATTCGGTTATTGAGCTGCGCCATGGCCTGGCCAGCGACATTGCGGGCGTGATCGAGAAAACCCTCGACAAAAAGAACACCGGTGGCGGTCAAGTGATTGCTGACAGCAGTTCCAATCGTCTGGTGATTATCGGCACGGAGCCGGTGCGCATGCGCTTGAATACCCTGGCCCACTCGCTGGATAAGCCCGCCACAATCAAGCAAGAAAATGCACGCGTGATTCGTCTGCGTCACAGCGATGCGAAACAGCTGGCCGAGGTGTTGGCGGCTGTCGGGCAGGGCGTACAGCAAAATGCTCCGCTGGGGGGCGCGACACCCGCTGTGACTCAACGCGAAGCAATGGTGGCGGCTGATATCAGCCAGAACGCACTGGTCATCATGGCCGACCCGGCACAGGTGCGTTCGCTGGAGGCCATCGTCAAACAACTCGATCAGCCTCGCTCACAGGTCTTGATCCATGCCGCCATTGTTGAAATCTCTGGCGACATTACCAAAACCCTTGGCGTGCAATGGGGCGTGAACACCGGCGCTGGTCAAGGCGCGATCACCTTCCCGGGGACCAATATTCAAATCGGCCAACTCTCCGATAGCAACGCGCAGTTGCCTGAAGGGGCGGTCTTGCAGATCGGCAGCGATCGGTTTAATGCCTTGATTTCTGCACTGGCCAGCGATGCCAACAACAATGTGTTGTCCACCCCGAGCCTGCTTACCCTGGACAATCAGGAAGCCGAAATTCTGGTCGGGCAAAACGTACCCTTCAAGACCAGCAGCTACGTTCCGCCCAGCGAGGGTTCGCAAACCCCGGTCACCAACTTCACCCGTCAAGACATCGGCATCAGCCTCAAGATCAAGCCGCACATCAATGACGGTTCTTCATTGCGCCTGGAAGTCGAGCAAGAGAGTTCCGAGCTTGCCCCTTCGCTCGAAGGTTCCAGCGACCTGATCACCAACAAGCGGAAACTCAAGAGCACCATCCTGGCCGAGGACGGTGAAATCATCGTGATCGGCGGTCTGATTAAAGACAGCGTGCGCACCCAAGTCAGCGGCGTACCGCTCTTGCGCAGCATCCCGTATCTGGGGGCGCTGTTTCGCTGGAACAAAGACACCCAGACTAAAACCAATTTGATGGTCTTCCTGCGCCCGACCATCGTGCGCAGCAAGGAAGACATTCACGGCCTGAGCCAAAAGAGCTACGACGCGTTGCGCTCACTCAGCCAGCCTGAAGCCAAAGCCAACAACACGTTGCTGCTGCCCCGCGATCCGCAACAGCTGTTTGACGGCAACCTGTCGACGCCTGCCCAGCCATGAGCGAATCCACTCCACGTTTGCCGTTCAGTTTTGCGCGGCGTTTTGGCGTCGTACTGGAGGCGGCTAGCACCCCGGCCACACTGTTGATGCGCAGTGACACCCCGTTGAGCGTAGTGGCCGAAGTGCGGCGCAAGGTCGCCACAGCGCTGGTGCTCAAGCGGGTGTCGGACGCCGAGTTCAATACCGCGCTGGCCAGTACCTACAGCGCAGGTCAGAGCGCCGCCGAGCAAGTCGCGCTTGGCCTGGACAGTGAGCTGGACCTGATGAGCGTGGCCGAACAGGTGCCGCAAACTGCCGACTTGCTGGAGCAGGAAGGGGACGCCCCGATCATCCGTCTGATCAACGCGTTGCTGCGCGAAGCCATGCGTGAGAAAGCTTCCGACGTGCACCTCGAAACGTTTGAACATTACCTGTCGGTGCGCATGCGCATTGATGGTCAACTGCGCGAAGTGCTCAGGCCAAAGCGTGAACTGGCCAATTTACTGGTGTCGCGCATCAAAGTTATGGCCCGGCTGGACATCGCTGAAAAGCGCGTCCCGCAAGATGGCCGTATCAGTTTGCGCCTGGCCGGTCATGAAGTGGATGTACGCGTCTCGACCTTGCCTTCGTCCCACGGCGAACGGGTCGTGATGCGATTGCTCGACAAACAGGCGGGCCGACTGGACCTCCAATGCCTGGGCATGCCCGCCGATACGCTTGCCTGCTTTGAGCAGGTGCTGGCCCGTCCCCACGGGATTTTCCTGGTGACGGGGCCGACCGGCTCGGGCAAAACCACCAGCCTGTATGCCGCCCTGAGCCATCTCAATCACGCTTCGCGCAACATCCTGACCGTTGAAGACCCTGTGGAGTATCACGTGCCGGGCATTGGCCAGACGCCGGTCAACACCAAGGTCGACATGACCTTTGCTCGCGGCTTGCGGGCGATTTTGCGTCAGGACCCGGATGTGGTCATGGTCGGCGAAATCCGTGACCGGGAAACCGCCGACATTGCCGTACAGGCCTCACTGACCGGGCACCTCGTGTTATCGACCCTGCACACCAACAGCGCCATCGGGGCCGTTACCCGACTGGTCGACATGGGCGTCGATGCGTTTTTGCTGGCCTCATCGCTGGTCGGGGTGTTGGCCCAGCGTCTGCTGCGCACTTTGTGCCCCGCATGCAAGGTGCCGTACACCGCCGACCCGGCTGTGTGTACACGGCTGGGGCTTGATCCGCAGGCGGCCGTGACCCTGTATCGGGCTCATGGCTGTGACCATTGCCAACAAGGGTATCGGGGGCGTATCGGGATTTACGAGTTAGTGCGGGTGACCCCGGCGTTGGCGGGCCTGATTCATCAGGGCGCCAGCGAGGCGCAGTTAACGCGCGAAGCGCGCGGGGGCTCGCTGAGCTTGTTTCAGGATGGTCAACGGCGGGTACTCGAAGGCCTCACCAGCCTTGATGAACTGCTACGCGTCACCCAGGAAGACTGAGCATGCCTGCTTTCGACTATCACGCGCAGGATGCCAATGGCCGCACGTGCCGGGGCCAGCAGCACGCGGACAGTGCACGGCATGCGCGGCAGTGCTTGCGCGAACGTGGCTTGCGTCCGCTGCAGGTGAGCGAGGCCCGCGGCGGCCGGACGGCGGGGCGTTTCGGGCAGGCCGGTACGCGGCTGGGCGTGCCCGGTCTGGCCCTGTTGACCCGTCAATTGTCGACGCTGGTTCATGCCGGCCTGCCCCTTGAAGAGGCCTTGCTGGCCGTCGCTGCGCAAACCGACAAGCGCAAGGTCGGCAGCTTGCTGGCAGCGGTGCGCAGCCGTGTCCTGGAAGGCCATTCGCTGGCCACCGCGCTGTCGGGGTTCCCCCGTGCATTCCCCGAGCTGTTCTGCACCACCGTCGCGGCGGGTGAACGCAGCGGTCATTTGGGGCACGTGCTTGAACAATTGGCCGACTACACCGAAGCACGTCATGCCGCGCGCCAGAAGATCCAGCTGGCGCTGGTGTACCCGATGATCTTGTTGTTCGCGTCCCTGGCCATCGTCGGATTTTTGCTGGGCTATGTCGTGCCGGATGTCGTGAAAATTTTCGTCAACAGCGGCCAGGCCCTGCCCGTGCTCACCCAGGCCATGATTGCCCTGAGCACAGGCTTGCGCAGCTACGGCTGGCTATTACTGATCCTCGTGATCGTGGGGGCGGGTGCCGCACGCTGGGCCTTGCGCCAGCCCCGGCTGACCGTGCGCTGGCATGGGCTGCTGCTCAATGCGCCTGTGGTGGGCGGCGTACTGCGGGCAATGGAAGCGGCGCGCTTTGCCAGTACCTTGTCGATCTTGGGCAAAAGTGCCGTGCCGTTGGTGGATGCGCTTGAAATCTCGGCCACGGTTATCGCCAACCTGGCGATCCGCCAACGCCTGCACGAGGTCGCCCGTTCGGTGCGTGAAGGCGGGACCCTGGCCCGGGGTCTGGAACGCAGCGGGGATATCCCGCCCATGATGCTGCACCTGATCGCCAGCGGTGAACGTGCCGGTGAGCTGGACAACATGCTGGCCCGGGCCGCCGAACAACAGGAGAAAACCCTCGCCGCCCGCATCGCCCTGGTGGTGAGCCTGTTCGAGCCCATCATGCTGGTGCTCATGGGCGGCGTCGTTTTATTGATCGTCATGGCCATCTTGCTGCCCATTCTTAGCCTCAATCAACTGGTGAACTGACTGATGAAAGCCTCCTCCAAATCCACTCAACGCGGCTTCACCCTGATCGAAATCATGGTGGTCGTGGTCATCATCGGCGTGCTCGGCGCCATTGTGGTACCGCAATTCATGAGCCGCCCGGATCAAGCCAAAGTCACGGCGGCACGCACAGACATTCAGGCCATCTCCACGGCGCTGGAAATGTACCGCCTGGACACCTTCAACTACCCCTCCACCCAGCAAGGCCTCGAAGCGTTGAGCGCCCGCCCGTCCGGAACACCGCTGGCCAAAAACTGGAACCCTCAGGGTTATCTGAAAAGTCTGCCACTCGACCCTTGGGGCACGCCCTATCAATATGCCAACCCCGGCACCCATTCGGCCGGTTACGACCTCTTCTCCTTGGGCGCTGATGGCGTCGCCGGCGGCGAAGGGTTTGCAGCCGACATTGGTAACTGGAGCGAGTGAGCCATGCGGCGCGCGGCGGCAGGCTTTACCTTGATCGAAATGATGGTGGTCATTGTGTTGATCGGCGTGATGGCATCGATGGTGCACATCAGTCAGGGCGACAACACCGCACGCCTGGCGCGCCAAGAGGCTGACGTGCTGTTGAATTTGATGCACGGCCTGCGTGAAAAAGCCGTCCTTGAAGGGCTTGAGTTCGGGCTGCGGCTGGAGCCGGAGGCTTACCAGTTGATGGCGTTCACGCAGGAACAATGGCAGCCATTGCAACCCGCCGTGCAACTGCCCCAAGGGGTGCAACTGGCCTTGACCCTCGAAGGCCAGCATCACCCCCTCAACGACAGCGCCCAGTTGCCCCACGTGGTATGGCTGAGCAGCGATGAAAATACCGCCTTTGATTTGCACTTCGACAGCCCGCCGGTCCGCTGGCGCAGCATCGTCAGCGACGGTCTGAATGACGCGCGCATTGACGACAACGGCTCGCTGCCATGAAGGCGGAAAAAGGCTTCACCTTGCTGGAGATCATGGTTGCGCTTGCCATCTTTGCCACCCTGTCGGCCGCGATTATGTCGGCCAGCAGCTATGTGCTGGGGCAAAGCGCTCGGGTCGAGTCGCGCTTGTTCGCCGCCTGGTTGGCCGACAACCACCTGAGCGACTTGCAACTGCACCCGCAGCCGCTGACAGAAGGTCAAACGGTCCTCACCCTGAATTTTGCACAACGTGACTGGCGCGTGCAGCAGCGCATCGCCCGCGAGCCCGGCACAGGGCTGTGGCGGGTTGAGCTGGAGGTCAGCCCGGTTGGCAGCTCACAGGTGATGCAGTCCGTCGTGCAGTGGTTGGCGGTGAAAGATGCGCCCTAAAACGCAGGCAGGTTTCACCTTGCTCGAACTGGTCATAGCCATGGCCATTTTTACCCTGCTGGGGATTGGCTGTTGGCGCCTGTTTGATGGTGTGGTGCGTGCCGAACGCGCCAGCAATGCCCATGAACAGGCGTTGCGCAGCCTGCAACGGGCGGTGGCGTTGATCGAACGGGATGCGTTGCACGTGCACACGTCGGCCAGGCAGCCCGGCCTGACGCTGTACCCCGACCGGCTCAACCTGCGCCGTGGTAATTGGCGCAATCCGCTGGGCCAGCCGCGCAGCGAATTGCAAGACGTCAGCTACCGGCTTGAACAGGGTGTGCTGTGGCGTTACAGCCAGGGCGTGGACGTGCCCGGTGTGCAAAAACAGCAACTGTTGAGCGATGTGCGCGCTGTGCGCTGGCGCCTGTTTGATACCCAAACCGGCTGGCGCAACGCGTGGCCTACCAGCAAGACCTTTGCAAAAAAGACCCCGCAAGCCCTTGAACTTCAGTTGTCCGTGGGCCGCTTTGGGCAGGTACGCCGCGTGATGTTGCTGCCGGAGGGTGAATGAAACGCCACGCCCAGCAAGGCGTGGCCTTGATAACGGTGCTTCTGGTCATGAGCCTGGCCTTGCTGATTACGGCCGGGATGCTGCGCAGCCAGCGGTTGTCGTTGCACAGCAATGCCCAACAGATCCATCAATTGCAGTTGCGCCAGCTGGGTTTCTCCGGCGAAGCCTGGGGCCGCGAGCGCTTGCGTACGTTGTTGCCCGATCCCGCGTCGCCGGTGGCGGTCGGGCAAGCCTGGGCTCAGGGCAAGCCGGGCTTGAACGTTGAGGGGGGCCGGATCGAGGTTGAAATCGAAGACCTCAGCGGGCGCTTCAACGTCACCTCTTTGCTGACCAAGGGCCCGCCCGACGAGGCGAGCGCCCAACGCTGGCTGCGTCTGCAAAAACGGCTCAAGGTCCCGGTGATAGAGGCCACCGCTTTTCAGGGCCTGAGCCTGAATGACATCAGCCAGTTGCGTCAGGTGCCGGGTGTCGATGCCCAGTGGTTATTGCGCATGCAACCCTGGATCGCCCTGCTGGACAAAGGTGCACGGCTCAACGTCAACACCGCTTCAGCCACGCAGCTGTCCTCCCTGACGGGGATCACCCCCGGTCTGGCCCGCCGTCTGGTGGCTGAGCGGCCTGCACACGGCTATGCCAGTGTTGAAGACTTCACCTTTACCCCGGCGCTCAGAGGGCTCGGCATTCAGGCCACAGGTCTGGGCATCGACAGTCACCGGTTTCGGATCACCACCCACGTGCGTCTGGGACAAAGCCGTTTACGTCTGGAAAGTGACGTAGCGCGCAACCTCACCACCGGCCAATGGCGTCTTTTGCAGCGACGCTTTCTCGCGCCCCTACACAGCGAACCCCACGAATGAACAGCTGGCTCTACCTCTCCGCCGAGGACTTTGCACGCAGCGACGCCACCGACTTGGCTCGCGCTTGTGTTCACTTCTGGCAGGACGACACAGCCGTGTGCCGTGGCCTGCTGGAAGAAGCCGCCGCCGCTTTCCAGCACAGCGCAGTGCAACTGATCGTACCGATGGAAATGTGCAGCTGGTTGCTGACCGAGCCCTGGCCGAATAAGCGGCGGCCCGGCCTTCAGGCGCTGGCGTTTGCCGTCGAGGAACAGTTGGCTGACGACCTGGATGTGCTGCACATCGTCGTTGGCCCGATGGATGCGCAGCGCCGCTACCCCTTGTGGGTGACGCATAAACAGCGCTTCACCACGTTGCTCAATCAGTTGCAGGCGCTGGGTTTGCACATCGCCTGCGTGCGCGTGGATGCCGACATGCTGCCCCGTGAGCAGGCGTGTGCTGCGCGTTGTAATGGCCGCTGGCTCGTCGGCGGTGCGCTTGATCTCAGGCTGGCGCTCTCTGATCACGACTTCAAAGCTGTGAAAGCCGAGTTACCGGTGGACCTTATCGAACTGCCGGGCGACCCACTCAACACGCTGCTGAGTGCGTCCGGCCGCGAGGCGATCAACCTGTTGCAAGGGCCATTTCGTCCTGCCGCCCACGCGCTGCCGTGGCGCGACATCTGTGTGTCGTTGGGGCTGACGTTCGCCCTTGCGCTGGGGTTTATTCATGGCCGCAGCAGCTACCTCGAAAGCCAGGCCGCCCGCCTGTACGCGCTGAGCGAAGAGCGCTTCAAAATGTTGTACCCGGGCGAAACCGGCACCCAGGAGTTGTCCACGCAGCTCAGAGGGTTACAGCAACGGGGCGCCGCGCCAGCCGACGGCCACATGGCGCGTCTGGCCCATTTGACCGAACAGGTGATCGGCGCCAGCAGCGTCGACGTTCAGCGTCTTGAGTGGCGTGAGCATGGCGGCTGGGCCCTGACCATCACCGCCTCCAGCTTTGCCGAGCTTGAGCAGTTGCGTGAGCGGGGCGAGCAAAGCGCGCTGCCGATCACCGTGGGCAATGCCCGTCAGCAAGGCAACCGGGTGCAAGCCTTACTCACACTGGAGGACGTTTTATGAAGGCTCGTCTGCGTGATTGGGCGCGACAGTGGCAGCAACTCCCGCGCCGTGACCGGCAACTGTGTGTGGCACTGGCGGTATTCCTGTCGGGCGTGTTGGCTGTGTACGGGCTGTGGCAACCGTCGCAACAGCGCCTGCAAACGGCGCAGGCGCTCTATTACAAAAACCTCGCACTGGCCGGTGAAATACAGCGCGCACGGCCAGTCAAGCCGATGAAGGTACCCGATCAACCCCTGCCCACCCGCCTCAGTGAAAGCGCCGTGGCTGCCGGGTTGAACGTGCAACAATTTGAGATGGATACCGCGGTGCTGCGCATCACTGTCAGCGCAGAGGCGGATGTATTACTCACCTGGCTGGCGCGTATTGAGCATGAAGGCGCTGAATTCCAGAGCCTGCACCTGGAGAAACGCGACCGCCTCCTGGAAGCCCGGCTAGTGATCAAGCGGGTTTGATATTGCCCGGCAGGGCGGGCAAACGCGCCAGGTGCAGCGCCACCAGCAGTGCAACCACCAGCAGCCCGCCAATGAACAGGCCGATTCCGTTCCATCCCGCCATGTGCCAGAACACCCCGCCCAGCGTCCCGGCCACGCTCGATCCGGCGTAATAGCTGAACAGGTACAGCGACGACGCTTGCCCTTTGGCCTTGGTGGCGCGGCGGCCGATCCAGCTGCTGGCCACCGAATGCGCGCCGAAGAAGCCAAACGTGAACAGCAACATGCCGATCACGACAAACGCGATGGGCTCCAGCAAGGTCAGGGCGATCCCGGCCAGCATCAGCACAATCACGGCCCACAGCACTTTGCGACGTCCCAATTTGTCGGCCAGCGCGCCAATCTGGGCGGAGCTGTAAATACCTGACAAATACACGATGGACAGCAAGCCCACCACGGCCTGATTCATGTTGTAGGGCTCGGCCAATAAGCGATAACCGATGTAGTTGAACAGCGTCACAAAGCTGCCCATCAGCAGAAAGGCTTCGAGAAACAGCCACGGCAAACCGGCATCGCGAAAGTGCATGGTGAAACCGTCCAGCAGGCTGCGCGGGTTCATGGCCCGTGGCCGGAAATTGCGCGATTCGGGAAGGATTTTTACGAACACCAGCGCCGCTGCCATCGCCAGCCCGCCGATCACCAGCATTGCCGTGTGCCAGCTGACAAAATCGATCAGCACGCCGCTGATCAAACGCCCGCTCATGCCGCCGATGGCATTACCGCCAATGTACAAGCCCATGGCCAGCCCGATGTGCTGCGGGTGGATTTCTTCGCTCAGGTACGTCATCGCCACGGCCGCCAGCCCGCTCAGCGACAACCCCACCAATGCCCGCGTGATGAGCACGCCTTCCCACGTCGGCATCAGCGCACTCAATACGGTAAAGATCGACGCGGAAAACAGCGCAAACACCATCACCGGTTTGCGCCCGAAGGCGTCAGAAATTGGCCCGGTAATCAGCAGGCCGATCGCCAGCATCGCAGTCGCCACCGACAGGATCAGGCTGCTTTGCGCGGCGTTGATGCCGTATTCATGGGACAGCACCGGCATCATCGGTTGCACGCAATACAACAGCGCAAACGTCGCGAACCCACCCGAAAACAGCGCCAGTACCGTGCGCATAAACATCGGGGTGCCTTTTTCGATAAACACGTCATTGAGTTCAGCGACAACATCATCCAGCGCAGAAGGCCGGACTTCGTGGGCGAGAGGGGCGACAGCAGTTTTCACGGGGGACCTCAAAAAACGGGTAAAGCCGAGCGGCAATGGCAAAAGAATATAGGTGGCTAACGATTCTTTCCAATATATTATTCGACCTGTTTAATAGGTTTTACGACTTAATGGAGGGTGTATGGAACTGCGTCACTTGCGCTATTTCATCGCGGTTGCCGAAGAGCTGCACTTCGGTCGCGCTGCTCAGGTGCTGGGCATCTCGCAACCGCCGCTGAGCCAGCAAATTCAGGCGCTGGAGCAGGAACTGGGGGCCCGCCTGTTTGAGCGCACCAACCGCCGCGTTGAACTCAGTGAAGCGGGGCGGCTGTTTCTGGAGGAGGCACGTTTGGTGCTGGCACAGGTCGACAAAGCGGCCGACGTTGCGCGGCGTGCGCAACTGGGAGAACTGGGCGAACTGAAGATCGGCTTCACCTCATCGGCGCCGTTCAGTTCCAGCATTCCGCAGGCGATTTTTGCCTTCCGGCAAGCGTTCCCGGCCGTGCACCTGAACCTTAAGGAAATGAGCAGCCGCGAAGTGGCCGAAGGGTTGGTGGACGAATCCATCGAAGTGGGCATGATGCGGCCGTTGGTCTTGCCCGATTCACTGCACGCCGTGGAGTTGTTTCGCGAACCGCTGGTGGCCGTGATCCGTGCCGATCACCCGTTGGCCGATGGCAGTGAAGAGGGGTTGCACCTGGCGGCGCTGGCCGAAGAGCCGTTTGTGTTCTTCCCGCGCAGCTATGGCAGCGGGTTGTATGCGCAACTCCTGAGCCTGGCGCGGCAGGCCGGGTTCAGCCCGCATTTTTCCCAGGAAGCCGGCGAGGCCATGACCATCATCGGGCTGGTGTCGGCAGGGTTGGGTGTTTCGGTGTTACCTGCGTCGTTCCAGCACATGCGCATCAAAGGGGTAGTCTACCGGCCACTGCTGGACCCGGACGCCAACACCGCCGTGTGGCTGGTGCAGCGCAAGGGCAACCCGTCACCGATGGCCAAGGCGTTCGCAGACCTGCTGACCCGCAAAACCGTGGCCCCGGTATAAGTCACGCCAATAATTTATCCACAGCCGTTCGGGCTTGTTGAATCAGGTGCACCACCGCCAGCGCCACATCGCGGTTCAAGCCTTGCAGGTTGTCCGCCGAGGCGTACGCCGTCGCAAGCGCGCAGCGCACTAATTCGTGGGTGTGTTCGAGGTGTTGTTCGTATTCGGGGGTGTGGTTCATGCGCAGTTCCTTAAGTGATAAGAGCTGACGCCATTTGCTTGCACACAAAGAGGGTGGCAGCTGTATGCGGGTGTGCAAGACCGGAGGAACGCAAACCGGCAGGCCAAAGACCTCCCACATACAGCCGCCATAAATCGGGCTTCTGAAAGTGACATTTGCGTATTTCGAACTTGCACGTCCGGTCACCCATGGGGGATGACGAACCGGAGGCTATCGATCGAAAGAGACAGACGCAAGGCCCGTGGATTCTCTAGGAAACGTCCTGCAAAGGAAAGCGACAACCCCTCCGACCCCCCCCGCAGCCGAGGCACGAAGCGGCGATCGATTGCGCATCGATCGCACACCTGCGTACCACTTCGACGGCTACGCGCTAAAAAGCCAGGCTCAGTTCACCTTCGCCAGATCACCTTTCAACGCAACACCTGCAATCACGGCGCCCGCATGGCACTCGTAGGTTTTCGGGTCTTTGCGCTCATTACGTTTGTAGAAGCTGGCGATGTTGGTTACAGCGTTGGCGCCGACTTTTTTCGCGGCCTCATGCAGCGTGATCAGCGCTGATTGCAGGGCCCACGAACAGGCCTGTTCGTCGCTCTTGTTGAAGGCGTTGGTCTTTTTGTTGGTCACCGCGCCGGGGCTGACCACGGTCACGTTGCCGCGCGGGGTATTGCCGGCCAGGTAGAACTTGACGCTGCCGTCGATCTTGCCAGTGCTGATGGCTTCGGTCACGACCTGGTCGAAGGGCAGGTACAGCGCGGTGTCGCGGGCCTGGCTGACGGCAGGCAGGGTGCACAGCAGCAGGGTGGTGGCGGCTGCCAGAGTTTTGAATTGCATTGAAGTCTCCATGACGTCGTGATGAGTGCGTTACTGCGGTGTGGCCAAAGCCGATTCCGACAGCTTTCGGGCTGTCTGCTCGTTTTGGTGGTCTTTGAGTTCACGCAGGATGCCCTTGTCCAGCAGGCGCACCCAGCGGATGTAGTTCTTGTGAATTTTGCCGTCCTTGTAGTCCAGGCCGCTGCTGTCACGGTACTGGATGCGGTAATGGTTGGCGCTGTAGGGAATGTCGATTTCAGCGTGGTACTGGCCGCGCACCGTGATTTGCGCCTGCACCCCTTGCGGGGTGATTTTTTGCACCGTCCATTGGCGCGCCACCAACGTTTTGACGATGGCCTGTTGCACCTGTGCCCGGTCGGCCTGGATGGACACGGGCAGGGTGCGGTCCGGGGTGAGCAGGCGTTTGCTGCTGCAGGCCACGGTGCTCAAGAGGGCGAGGGCGATCAGTGTTGCGCGTAACAGATAAGTCATTCCATTGGCTCCAGCGGGTTCACGCCCAGCGACGGAAAATCAACGACGTGTTGACCCCGCCGAACGCAAAGTTGTTGTTCATCACGTAATCGTTGCGCATCGAACGGAACTCGCCGCGCAGGTAATCCAGCTCGCCACAACGCGGGTCGATGTGGTCCAGATTGAGGGTCGGGACGTAGCGGTCGCGGTTCATCATTTCGATGCTGAACCACGATTCCAGCGCGCCACAGGCGCCCAGGGTGTGGCCCAGAAAACTCTTCTGCGAACTGATGGGCATGCGCGCCCCGAACAGTTCATGGGTGGCCAGGGTTTCGGCAATGTCGCCCTGTTCGGTGGCGGTGCCATGGCCGTTGACGTAGCCGATAGCTGCGGCGTCCAGGCCTGCGTCTTCGAGCGCCAGTTCCATCGCCCGGCGCATGGTGCTGACTTCCGGGCGCGTGGTGTGCTGGCCGTCGGCGTTGCTGCCAAAGCCGACGATTTCAGCGTGGATGTGCGCACCACGCGCCAGCGCGTGTTCCAGTTCTTCGAGCACCAGCATGCCGCCGCCTTCCCCGATCACCAGCCCGTCGCGGCCATTGTCGTAGGGCCGCGGGCTGGTCTGCGGGGCGTCGTTTTTCAGGCTCGTGGCGTACAGCGCGTCGAACACCATGGCTTCGGTCGGGCACAGCTCTTCGGCGCCGCCGGCGAGCATCAGCGGCAAACGTGCGAACTTGATCGCCTCGTAGGCGTAGCCGATGCCCTGACTGCCGCTGGTGCAGGCGCTGGAGGTCGGGATCAGGCGCCCGGTGAGGCCAAAAAAGATGCTGATATTGGCCGCCGTGGTGTGCGGCATCATGCGCACGTAGCTGTTGGCGTTCAGGCCCTCGGCCACGGAGTTGAGCAGCATGTTGCCGAACGCCTTGATCTCGTCAGTGCTGCCGGTGGACGACCCGCATGCCACGCCCATGCGCCCGTCGCGAATGATGGGGTTGCCCAGTAACCCTGCGTCCTGCAACGCCTGTTCGGCCGCGCCCACGGCCAGCCGCGACACCCGGCCCATGCTGCGCAGCTGTTTGCGGGTCCAGTGTTTAGGCACCGCAAAGTCATCAATGGGGCCGGCCAGGCGGGTGTTAAGTTCGGTGAACCGGTCCCACTCGTCCATGCGCCGGATGCCGCTGCGCCCGGCCACGAAGTTGGCCTCGATGCTGGCCCAGTCGCTGCCCAGCGAGGTGATACCGGACATGCCAGTGACTACAACGCGCTTCATCAGCACAAGCCTCCGTTGACGGCCAGCACTTGGCGGGTGATGTAGCCCGCTTCGGCGGACATCAGAAAATTGACCGCCCCCGCGACTTCTTCCGGGGTGCCCATGCGTTGTGCGGGGATCATTTTCATCAATTCTTCTACGGGGACGTTTTCGTCGAGCATGGCGGTGTCGATCAACCCCGGCGCGACGCAGTTGACGGTGATCTTGCGTTTGCCCAGTTCAATGGCGAGGGCCTTGGCGGCACCGATCAGCCCGGCCTTGGAGGCGCTGTAATTGACCTGCCCGCGGTTGCCGATCAGGCCCGACACGGAGGTGATGCACACAATGCGTCCTGCTTTGCGGCGGCGGATCATGGGCATCATCACCGGGTGCAACACGTTGTAAAAACCGTCGAGGTTGGTGCGCATCACCACGTCCCAGTCGTCCTCGCTGAGGGCAGGAAACGCGCCGTCACGGGTCAACCCGGCGTTGAGCACCACGCCGTAATAGGCGCCGTGGATCTCGACGTCGGTTTCGAGCGCGGCCTTGCAGGCCGCACGGTCCGCTACATCAAATTGCAACACGCGGGCAGTGCGGCCCAAGGCTTGAACCTCTGCCATCACGGCATCAGCTTGCTGGCGGCCACTGCGGCAATGCAGCACCAGGTCGAAACCGGCGTGTGCCAGACGCAAGGCGATGGCGCGGCCGATGCCACGGCTGGAGCCAGTGACCAGAATGGACTCAGACATGACGGGTCTCCGAGGTGGATTGAGCAAGGTAATGGTCAGCCTGAGGCGGCCGGAACACGTTCAGGCGGGCGGTGGCATGGATGCCGGGGCCGGTGAGGTGACACTCGAACACGCCCATGCCGTTGTCGTCTTCCAGCGAGCGCAGCGCGTGGATATGCAGCTCGGCGCCCAGCGGGAAGTGCTCAACATTGCATTCAAATTTGCGTGTACCGAGCAAAAAGCCCAGCACGACCGGGTCGCCCAGCAGGCGTGCACGGCAACCGGCGTAGGCAGCCACGCTTTGCGCCATCAGTTCGACGCCGACCCAGGCGGGCAGGCTGCCGTCTTCACGGTTGAACAAGCCGCCCGCGCGCACGGTGAGGCGGGTGCGGATCTGTTCTTGATCAAATGCCAGCACCTGATCAATGAGGATCATGTCACCGGCGTGGGGCAGTAAGTCGGCGAGCGGCCAATCGATCATGGGGCGTCTCCGATAATCAGGCTGACGTTGTTGCCGCCGAAGGCAAACGAATTGCTCATCAGGCAGCGCTTAGTGGCACACGTCAGGGTCTGGCCGGGCGTCACCCAGCTCAGGGCTGGCAGTGCCGGGTCGGGTTGGGCGTCCCACACGTGCGGCGCCAACGCATTGTGGCGGCTCAGGCTCAGCCAGCAGAACGCGGCTTCCAGGGCACCGGCGGCACCGAGGGTATGGCCGGTCATGGGTTTGGTCGATGAGCAGGGCACGCCGTCAGGGAACACCTGCGTTACGGCATGGCTTTCCATCGCGTCATTGTGTTGGGTTGCGGTGCCGTGCAGGTTGAGGTAACCGATGTGTTGCGGCTGCAACTGCGCCCGGTTCAAGGCTGTGCGCATGGCCTGCACGGCGCCGCGCCCGGTGGGTTCGGGCGCGGAAATATGGTGCGCGTCAGAACTGGCGCCCGCGCCCAGCAGGGCGATGGCGTGGGTCTTCGCGGGTTGCTTGCTCATCACAAACAGCACAGCAGCTTCACCGATATTGATGCCGCGCCGGTTGATCGAAAACGGGTTGCAACGTTCTTGCGCCACCGCTTCCAGCGCACTGAAGCCATTGAGGGTTAGCGCGCACAAGCTGTCGACGCCGCCGCACAGCACCACGTCACACAGGTTCATGTCCAGCAGCCGCTGCGCGCTCATCAGGGCGCGGGCGCTGGAGGTGCAGGCGGTGGAAATCACGTAGGCGGGGCCGCTGACGTTCAGCCACTCGGCCAAAAAGGTCGCCGGGGCGCTGAGCTCTTGCTGCTGATAATCGTAATCGCCGGGGAAGTGCTGCGTTTGCAGGTAGTGGGCGATGCCGCGGCTGGCTTCATCGATGCCCGACGTGCTGGTGCCCAGCACAATGGCCACGCGGTCAGGGCCATAGGTGCGGATCGCTTGCCGGATGTCATCTTCAATCTGCAACGCGGCTTCGAGCAACAACTGGTTGTTGCGGCTGCTTTGCGGGTTAAGACCGCTCGGGATCGGCGCCAGCGCGCCGTGCACCGCGCCCACGGTCAGCGAGCGCCCCGGCACCCAGCCGCTTTCGCGTTGCATGCCACTGCACTCCCCGGCAAACAGGTTGCGTGCCACCTCGTCCTGACCACGACCCAGCGCGCAAATAACGCCCAATGCATTCAGGTAGGCGGTCATCGGGCGGCCTCGTCATCCAGTGGACTGATGTCGTAATACACACCGTCCCGGGTATCGATACGCAACACCTGCGGCTGCTCGTATTGAATCTGCCAGCGGTGGGTCAGCACGCGCACATTGGACATGGCGTTGGCCTGTGGATAATTACGTTTCAATTCGTGGGCGGGGGTCAGCGCAAACAACAGCGCGGCGAACAGCTCCCTGGCTTCAGGGTTGGGCGCCAGCAAGCCGTCGGCGTGCCAGCGGTTGTCCTTGAGCAACTGACGTGCCAGCGGAATCCCCAGCGGGTCCATCAATGACCAGCGCAGCCCGGCGTCTTCCTGCTGGATCACCAGCAGCCAGTCTTGACGCTGATCGGCCTGCTGGCGCTGCACATGCAACTGCATCGGCAGCGTCAGGGTCGGGGTTTGACGGGGAAGCGGCAGGGTGCTGCACCCGCTGAGCAACAGCAGCAGGCACATCCAGAGTGACAGCAACAGCCTGTTGCGACCTGAGGCCGCCACGGCAACGCAGGCATCCATCATGCCGGTGCGCCTTGCAAGGGCTTGCGCGCCACGACGTTGACAAGGGTTTCTTCGCGCTGGCCCACCGGTTTTGGGCGCCGCAGGCCCAAGCGCTCCAGCAGCCCGAAATCTTTTGAACGGCTCCACCACAGGTACGGGTACGACACGTTGCGCGCGTCAAATTCAAACCCTTGGTCGCGGATCATTTCGAGGTATTGCGCGGCACTTTTTTGCACGTGCATCGGGTGGCGGAACAGCCAGCGGATCACCCAGGTGTCGATGTAGGCTTCGGTGGACTCGGCAAACAGCAAATAACCGCCCGGCTTGAGCACCCGGTAAAACTCGGCCAGTGCGCGGTCCTGCTGCACCAAGTGGTGAAACGTCTGGTGACAGAACAGCAGGTCGACGCTGGCATCGGGCATGTCGAGTTCGGCGCAGTCACTGCCGATCAGTTCGATGTCTAGCCCCTGTCTTTTGGCTTCTTCGCGGCTCATTTCAAGGCTCAGCGGGTCGGCATCCAGACCGATCAAACGCTGGGGTGCGAAGGTTTTTTGCAGGTACTGGAACGACTTGCCCTGACCACAACCGGCGTCAAGCAACACCGGCGCAGATGGCAGCTCGTTACTGAAGAGGCTGCACAAGTCGTTGATGGCCACGCGCAACACGTGGTGCTGCCACGTGTGACTGCGCAAAAACCAAAAGCCGAAACGGGTTTCTTCAACGTAGGTGTCGCTCAGAGGTTTCATGCGGGCTCCGTGGCGCAGATATCTGACAGCATGCGCAACCGGCGCTTGGGTTCGCTGACAAAGGGGTTGCGTTCATCCCAGGCGTAGCCGGCCAGTATCGCGCTGATCATGCGGCGAATCTGGGGCGAGCTGCCGGGGTGGAAAATCACGTCCTGAAAGGTGCCGGCGTACCAGCCTTCGACATAGCAGCGGAAGGTGTCGACGCCGCGCTTGAGCGGGTCGGCAAACTCGGTTTGCCAGTCCACGGCTTCGCCTTGCAACTGGCGGTGCAACACGGCTGCGGCCATGCTCGCCGAGCGCATGGCGATGGTCACGCCCGAGGAGAACACCGGGTCGAGGAACTCGGCGGCGTTGCCCAGCAGCGCAAAACCCGGGCCGTGCAGGGTTTTGACGTTGGCCGAGTACCCGCCGATGGTGCGCGCCGGGGTGTCCCACACGGCGTTGGCCAGCACCCGTTGCAGGCTCGGGGTTTCGTCAATGAAGCTGCGCAGGCGCTCGTCGAGCTGCTCGCTGCGGCCTTCGAAAAGCTCCGCCGCCGCGACCACGCCCACCGAGCAGCGGCCATTGCTGAACGGGATGCTCCAGAACCAGATGTCGCGTCGGGTGGGGTGGGTGGTGACGAGAATTTTGTTGCGATCAAAACCTTCGCAATCGATACGGTCTTCGACGTGGGTGAACACCGCCTGACGCACCGGGAAATTGGACGGTGCTTCAAGGTCGAGCAGGCGCGGCAGCACCCGGCCATAGCCGCTGGCGTCGAGGATGAAATCGGTTTCGACCTGATAGCGGCTGCCATCCTCGCGCTCGATCTCCAGCACGGGTTTGACCGGTTCAATGTCGGTGGCAATCACGGTGTGGCCGTAGCGGATCTCAACCCCTTGCAACGCGGCCTGATCGGCCAGCAGTTTGTCGAAATCGGCACGCTGCACCTGAAACGTCGTGGGTTTGCCGTTGCTGAACGTGTCGCCAAAATCGAAGGCGCTGTACTGATCGCCCCAAGCGAACGCCGCGCCGTTTTTCACCTGGAAACCAGCGGCTTGCACGGCGTCCAGCATGCCCGCTTCTTCGATGAAATCGATGCAATGCGACAACAGGCTTTCGCCGATGGAGAAGCGCGGAAAGTGCTGGCGCTCGACGATCAACACGTCGTGGCCTTTGCGCGTGAGCAAAGCCGAGGCGATCGCGCCGGACGGCCCGGCACCAATGACCACAACCTGACGACGTTCCATTTCTACTACTGACACAAGGGCTCCTTGCCGGGGGTTACGGCAGACTTCAACGGGGTTTTATTCATACCCGCCAACGCCGGTAACAGCGTGGCGATCAGGCCCATCAGCATCAGCGCGAAATACAGCGCGGGGCTAATGAGCTGTTGTTGCAACAGCAGGTTGAGAAACACGATTTCGCTCAACCCGCGAATGTTCAGTAACAGGCTTTCACGCCAGCGGCTGGCACCGGCAAACGAGGGCGTGGCCCAACTCAGGCCCAGCCAGTTGCCCAGTACTTTGCTCACCACGGGCAACAGCAACAGGGCGCTCATTTGCAGCGGGCTGATGTTGCTCAGGGCACTGTGGACGTTGATCTGCACAATGCCGAACGTAAGAATCAGCGGGATCGCCAGCCAGGTTTGTAAACGTTCACGCCAGACAGCGTTTAACGGCATCACCAGCGGCACCTTGAGCGCAGCCATGCACAATAGATAGCCAACCCCGAAAATCAGCGCATTGAGGCGGTAATGCTCGGCCACCACCAACCCGGCAAAAAAAACCAGGCTGTAATACAACGGCTGACGAATCCGCAGGGCGCGCCCTAGCAGCGGCAGCAAGGCCCCGGCGAGCGGCAGCAGCAAACTGCCGAGGTCCAGACTGCCTTGCGCCAGCCCGAACAGGGTCCAGCACGTGAGGTCGATCAAGATTGCGCTTTGCACCAATCGCCGGGTGGCGGCGGGCGGATAACCGATGTGGCGCAGGTACAGGTACAGCACCGGGATGGCAGTAATGGCAAACACCAGACCCACGGCCAGCGAACTCAACCAGGGTTGTTCAGGCAACAGCCACACGGCGCAGGCCAGCCCGCAGGCGAAGGGCACGAGAAAGCTGGGCAGGGCGATCTTCACGCTTTGGCGGTCGAGGCGCAGGTCGATCACGTCGCTCAAAATGTGCCCCAGCAATAAGGCGAAACTCAGGCTGTACAGGCCCTTGAGCCAGGTCGGGGCGACCAGTTGCGCCCCGCTGAGGTGCCAGTGCGGTCCGATCCACAGCAGCATCAATAACGGCAAGCCGATGGATGCCAGCAGCAACTGGCTGACAATCGGGATCACACCAAACTGGCGACCCACGCGGGTTGCCAGCGCAAACAACGCCAACGCCAGCAGCCAAAACACCAGCGTCATCACGCGTTGTGCTCCTGACGTCCGGCCCACGGCGCGAGGATGAAACTGAACGCCAGCCCCAGGCTCACTGACAGGCCAAAGTTACTCACGGCAGGCGTGCTGGACACGGCCAGCAAGCCAAACGAGAGCCACGTTGTCAGCGCCGCCAGTAACGTGCCGAGCAGGCTGACGGCCGCGCCGCCGATTTGCTCGCGCATCAGAATCGCGTAATCGACGCTGATTGCTGTCACCAGCAACAGGCCGAAAAGGCTGAACAGGGTTAGGGGTTGGCCCAGCCAACCGAGGCTGGCGAGGCTGCACAGCGCGGCCAATAGGGGCAAGGCGACAATGCGCACAGCGCCGCCAAACCCGAACGGTGCGATCAGTAACAACACGATCAAGGCGCAAGACAACAGCTTGAGTTCGGCGGCGCTGAGTTGCGTGGCGGCGAACACCTTGTTCAAGTCCCCGAGGCGGTCCACCAGTTCGACGCCGGGCAAATCCTGGGCTTGTACCCGCAGCAGGATGGCATTGTTCAACCCTTGTAGGCTGACCATCGCGGCCACGCCATCAGCGTGATGCCCCAGCCACAACAAGCGCCACGGCTCGGCCAGCGGGCCGCTCAGTGCATCGTCGATACGTTGCTCGGGCAAGGCTTGCAGCTGGGCCAGTTCGTTTTGCAGTGCAGCCAGCGGCACGCCCAGTTCCAGCAACGGCTGCCAGTGTTGGGGCAACGCACTGAGCGCAGCCTTTACCTGCTGTTGCTCGCGGGGCTGGCTGACCAGTTGGTTTAATGCCAGATACCCCTGCAACTTGCCCATGCTGATCAATTGGTCGAGCCGTTCGCTGAGCGCGGTCTGGCGCTCAAGCAGTTGTTGCTCCGTGTCGGCGCGCACCAGAAAGAACTGGCTGGTGGGCTGATACCCGGTGATGCGAGCGATGGCTTGGGCTTGGGCCATTAACGACGGCGGCGCGCCGACCCATTGGCGGATGTCGTTTTTGCTGTTCAGTTGCCACAGACCGGCCGCGCAAAACATCAGCAACACGGCCAGCAGGGCCGGGGTCGGGATCTTTTTCAGCAAGGCTTCACGGGCGTTGAGCAGGGTCTGGGCGACGTTGAGGGGCCACTGCGCAGGTCGCAGTTCCACGCCTTTGAGCAAAGCAGGCAACAAGCAAACAGCGCTCAGGTAAGCACCGATCAGCCCGGCGGCAGAAAAAATGGCGATCTGGGTCAGTGCCGGAAACGGGGTAAAGGCCAGCGCCAGATAACCGATGCAACTGGTGGCCAGGCTCAGGCTCAGGCCGGGTAACGTCAGGCGCAGGGCAGGCCAGCTGCGCCAGGGTTTCAGGCTCCAGCTTTTGGACAGGTAATGCAGCGGGTAATCCACCGCCACGCCGATCAGGCTTGAGCCCAACACCAGCGTCATCACGTGCATGCTGCCGAAAAAGGCCACGCAGGCCACGGCACCGAACAGCATGCCCACCATCACCGGCACGAACGCCAGCAACACGCGCCAGCGGCGGAAGGCCAGCAGTAACAGCAGCAGGATGCCGGCGGTGGCGCCGCCGCCGACCCAGGTGATCTCACGGGTGGCTTGTTGCTGACCGCTGGCGGCGTACAGCAAACCGCTGGCCGCCAGCAGCTCGACCTGTTGTGTGGCGGCCTGCTCGCGGCTGTGCTCCAGCAAGGCGGCGACTTGCAAGGGCAGCGTCATGTCAAACGCGTTGCCTTGGGTTCGGGCGCGCACCAGCACCCAGCTTTTGTCGTCCGCATCAGCAATCAGCGCGCCGCTGCCGATGTCCAGCTGCACCGCGCCGCGCTGCGGCTGGCTGTTTTGAATACGCCCGGTCAGGCCCAGCCAATCGTCCTGGCTGGGCACCAGGCTGAACCCGGTGAAGGGGTCGAACAAGGCTTGAACCCGTTGCTGAATAAACGCGTCCGGGTGCTCGATCAACTGTTCGCGGTCGGCGGCCGAGAGCATCGCCAGCCGCCCGCGCAGCAGTTGTTCGCGCAGCGCCGGGAGATCGGCTTGCAGGTTCCATTGCACCGTTTCAAACAGCCCGCTGGCCTGCCATTGCTCACCCAACTGCTGGGCCATGCTAATGGCCTGCTGACGGTCCGCGCTGCCCACCAGCACCAGCATTTCGCTGTTCAGCGGCTCTTGCATGCGCTGTTCGGCGCGCAATTGCAGCGCGTCCGGGGCGTCACCGGGCACCAGTGCCATGAGGTTGGTCGACAAAGGCGCGCCATGGCGCCACTGCCAGCCCGCCACAGCAAGCACGGCCAGCAACAGAATCAAAAAGCCCCGTGGCAACCAGCGTTCACTGCGCAAAGTCGTGCTGCTCCGCTTCACTCAACGGTTGATCGCTGACACTGTTGAGCATTTTCAACAGCGTGCTGTCGCCTTGGGTTTCATGCAGCTCGATGCGCTGGACCAGTTTGCCGCCTTGGATGTCGATGTGGTTGAACACCTGTTTGAGCAGCAGTGAACGCGGGGTCAGGGTCAGGCTCCAGTGATCGGCTTGGCCGTGCAGTTGCAGGTCGAAATCCCGTTGCAGGCCGCTGCTGTCGCCTTGCAACACAGCGAGGAACAATCGGTTCTGTTCCGCCCCCGCGCTTTTGCCGGGGAGCATTTGCCACTGCGTGCCCTCACGCCGCGCGATGCCGAGGGCTGTGATGCGGTAATCCTGTTGCAAAGGCGATTTGAGTTGCCACAGCAGGCCGTGGTCCTTGGCCAGCACAAAGGTGCCGGTGCTGGTGAGGGGCTTGGGCAGGGCGCGCAGGTGCTTTTCCTGAATGAAGTCGCCGTGGATCACGGGGTGCCTGGCCAGTTGCTCGCTCAGCTGTTGCAGGTCGAAGGCGTGGGCCAGAGGGGTGAAGGCCAGCAATGCAGTGAACAGCATGCAGAGACGGGAGCGGCCCTTGCCCTGCGTGTGAGGGGTGATGGTGTTTAACTGCATCCTCATGGCAACACGCTCTCTACCGCATCGATAAAGCATTTTGGCGACACCAGTTGCATCTCGCGGCTGGCAATCTCGACGGCCACTTGCACAGTGCAGGCACGGGTCAAACGCTCCCCCGTGGCCAGGTCCGTGATCAGGTAGCTGATCTTCAAGCGGTTCTCCCACTCCACCAGGTTGGCACGCACGTTGATGCGCTGGCCAAACGTGGCGCCGCGCACGTAACGCAGTTGCAGGTCGATGACCGGCCACGCATAGCCCGCCTCCTGCATCCGGGTGTAGTTGTGGCCGATGTGGTCCAGCAGTGCACAGCGCGCCACTTCGAGGTATTTGACGTAATGCCCGTGCCACACCACGTGCATGGTGTCGATGTCGAAAAACGGCACCAACACTTCGGTATCAACGTGCAACACGCCTTTGCTACGCATGCAGCCTCCAGTGTTGTGCAGCGATGCGGCTTAGGCACAGGCGCAGTTCGCGTTCAAGGGCGCGGTCTTCGACCACGGGCGGGAAATCTTTGGCCAGTTCGGCGTGCATCGCTGCCAGGGCGGGTGGCAGCGGGCGAGCGTCTTCGGCGCGGCTGCGCAGCCAGACGCCCTGATTGGCCGCCAGCAAGGTGGCGGCGGCGACCTGTTCGGTCAGCTCCAGCACGCGGATCGCGTCACGGGCGGCGATGGTGCCCATGCTCACTTTGTCCTGGTTATGGCATTCGGTAGAGCGCGAGAACACGCTGGCGGGCATGGTGTTTTTCAACGCTTCGGCGGTCCAGGCGCTGGTGCCGATTTGCACGGCTTTGAACCCGTGGTTGAGCATGGCGCGTTCGGTGCTGGCCCCCGACAGGTTGCTCGGCAAGCCATGGTTGTAACGCACGTCCACCAGCAGCGCGAGCTGGCGGTCCAGTAAATCGGCAACGTTGGCGACCAGGGTCTTGAGGCTGTCCATGGCGAAGGCAATGTGCCCGCCGTAGAAATGCCCGCCGTGCAGCACGCGCTCTTCTTCAGCGTCGATGATCGGGTTGTCGTTGGCGCTGTTGAGTTCGATCTCGATAAACCCGCGCAGCCAGTTCAGGCTGTCGGCCAGCACGCCAAGTACATGGGGGGCGCAACGCAGCGAGTAACGGTCTTGCAGGCGATGCAGCGGCGCGGTCGGGGCGTCGATGGCCAAATCCTGACGAATCCACGCCGCCACTTGCATCTGCCCGGGGTGCGGCTTGGCGGCAAACAGGCGCTCGTCGAAGTGTTCCGGGTTGCCTTGCAGCGCTACCACGTTAAGCGCAGTGATGCGCGTGGCGAGTTTGAGCAGGTAATCGGCGCGGGCGTAGGCCAGGCACGCCAGCCCGGTCATGACGGCGGTGCCGTTCATCAGCGCCAGCGCTTCTTTGGGCCGCAGCACCAGCGGCGTCCAGCCCAGCTCGCGGTGCACGTCGGCCGAAAAGCGCTGCTCACCTTTGAACAGCACTTCGCGCTCGCCGGATAAGGTCGCCGCCACGTAGGACAACGGCGTCAGGTCGCCACTGGCGCCTACCGAGCCTTCTTCGGGGATCAGCGGCAGGATGTCGTGGGCGATAAAGGCCTGCAGCCGTTCCAGCAGCTCGATGCGTACCCCGGACACCCCGTGGCACAGCGACTGCAAACGCGCCGCCAGCACGGCACGGGTCGCCTGGGCATCGAGCAGTTTGCCCAATCCGCAGCCATGGAAGGTGTACAGGTGGCGCGGCAACGCTTCGACGTGCTCCAGTGGCACCGCCACCACGCACGAATCGCCGTAGCCGGTGGTCACGCCATAAATCACGCCTTCCTTGTCCAGCAGCGAGTCGAGAAAACGTGCGCCCTTGGCGATGCGCTCGCGGTATGGGGCGTCATCTTGCAGTCGGGTCGGCGCCTGACGATTGGCCAGCGCCAGCACGTCTTCAATGCGCAAAGGGGTTTGGCCGAAGGTTACTGGCTCATGCGGATGCGTCGTCATCGGTCTTCCAGAATGGGTAAAAGTTAAACCATTGGTGCGGCGCTTCGAGGCAGTAATGCCCCAGGCGCTCGGCGTAGCGGGCGGTCCAGTCTGCAATCACCTGCTCGCGGTCGCTGCGCCGCCAGTGCACGGCGTCGGCGAACGGTTCGAGGATCACGCGATAGCGGCCGGCCTGTTTCAGGCAGAACATCAGGTTGACCGGGCATTTCAACAGCCCCGCCAACAGCCACGGGCCTTGCGGAAAGGCGGCCGGATGGCCGAGGAAATTGACCTGCACGTTGCGCCCGCCATGCAGGGGCACGCGGTCGCCGGCAATGGCCAACCACTCGCCGTTTTCCAGGCGCTGGTTGAGTTGCAGCATCACCGCAGGGTTGAGTTCGCTGACCTGAATCAGCCGCAGGTGGCTGGCGCCGGCTTCGCCCAGCAGGCGGTTGAACTGCTCGGCATGCTTGGTGTGAACCAGCACATTCATGGTCACTTGCTCGCCCAGCTCTGCGAGGGCACGGCACACCTCAAGGTTGCCCAGGTGCGCGCCCACCAGCATTTGCCCGCGTTCGCCGCGGAGTTGGTCGCGCAGCCGCGCAGGGTCGACGATTTCGATGTCGTGGATGCTCAGCTTGCCGTTCCAGACATCGAGCTTGTCGAGCAAGGCGTCGGCAAAGCTCATGAATTGACCGAACACGCGGCGGCGTGTGGGGCGCAGCGATGCTTGCCCGCTCCAGTCGGCCAGACGCTGCTGGTATTGCCAGATGCTGCGCCGCGCGCGGCCGCCAAACAAAAAGAAGTACAGCACGATGGCGTACAACACCGGCGCGAGGACGCGACGGCCCAGCAGTTTGACGCCGAACGCGGTGAGCTTCATCAGCCGGAAACTGCCGCGCTCCTTGTGGTCAGCCCAATGCTGTTGTGGGTCGCTCATGCTGTGCAGCGTCTCCACAGAATGCTTGGTAACCGCAGCAACATGCCGAAAAACAGCCGGGTGTGCATGCTGGAAATCAGTGCGTTGTCGTGGAACAGACGAAAGTGCGAAAGCCCGTCCTGGGGGTAGTGCACACGGGTCGGCAGCCAGCGCATCGGCTGGTTACGCCAGGCCAGACGCACGAGAATTTCGGGGTCGAAGTCCATGCGTTTGCCCAGCTTGACCGCATTGATCAGCGCCAGGGTCGGGGTCAGCGGGTACACCCTGAAGCCGCACATCGAATCGGGGATCTGCAACGACAGGCTGTTGATCCATACCCAGACGTGGGTCAGGTAGCGCGCATACAAACGGCCTTTGGGCACGCTGGCGTCGTACTGTGGATAACCGCAAATCAGCGCGTCAGGGTTGTGCTGCGAGACGTGCAGAAACGTGGCCACATCCCGCAGGTCATGCTGGCCGTCGGCGTCCACTTGCAAGGCGTGGGTGAACCCCAGCCGCGCCGCTTCGCGCAGCCCGGCCATTACCGCACCGCCCTTGCCCTGATTGACCGCCAGGCGGATCAGGAAGACCTGTTCGCGCACCGCCAGTTGTTCAAGCACGGCGCAACAGGCCGGGCTGCTGGCGTCGTCTACCAATACGCACGGCAGACCGGCTGCGAGCAGCGCGTCGACCACCGCAGGTACGGCGGTTTCGTGGTTGTAGACCGGGATCACGGCACAGGGGTTATGCATGGGCGATGCCTTGTTAGCGGGCACGGTGTACCCAGTGAAGCCTGAAGACTTATCCACAGGCTGGTGCCAGGAGGATGCGGCCGCTGGAACACGCTGCCGTTTCGTTGCGGTAAGCGAAGTGCAGTTTCTGGCGTTCGTGGTCGAAGCGCAGGGTCAGTTCAATGGCATCGCCGGGGCGTACCAGTTGCTGGAATTTGAGCACTTCCATCCCGGCAAAGCGTGGCGGCAGGTCGAGCAGTTGCTGACCCAGCGCCAGCGCCCAATCGATTTGCACCACCCCCGGCAGCACGGGGGTTTTGGGGAAGTGACCACTGAAAAAAGCCAGGTCCGGCGGGATCGACAGGCTCAGCGTCCATTGGCCGTCGGCCTCGGTCTGGCTCAGGACGTCGGGCATTTTCGGGCGCGGTGCCAGCAACCAGGCATCGACCTGAGCCTGAGGCAGCTTGCCCTGGCTGGTGAGCGGCAAGTGGCTCAGCAAGCGCCAGCGGCGTGGCAAGGCCAGCGCTTCGCAGTGCTGGCTCAGGTGCTGGCGCAGGGTGTGGGTCAGCGTCCGGCGTCCGTGTTCGCGCAGGGCAAACAGACCGCTGGCACTGAGCACCAGCAGCGCGCCCAGCGACGCCCGGTTGTCGTTAACCACGCCCAGACGCGCTTCCGCCACCCAGTCGTGGTTGACCAGCGCCTGTTCCAGCATGGGCAAGGAAATGCGTTTTTCTTCGAGTTTGACGATGCGGTCCAGTCGGCCCAGCAGCTCAAAGCGCCCGTCAGCCTCAATGCGCGCCGCGTCGGCCGTGTGTTCGACATGGCCCGCGGGCAGGTACGCCGATGCAATGCGCAAGGCGCCGTCCTCGCCCTGACTCAGTTGCACATCGGCAAACGGCTGCCACAGGGTTTGGCCCTGGCGCCAGGCGATGCCGCCGGTTTCCGAGCTGCCGAGGATTTCGGTAGGCCACTGGCCCAGGCGTTCAAAGAGGGTGGCGGCTGCATCGGCTGGCAATGCGCCGCCTGATGAAAATACCCGGCGCACCTGGCTCAGGGCGGCCCAGTCGAGGTTGTCAGCGGTGCGTTTGAGCAAAGCCGGGCTGGCAATCCAGACGAAAGAAGGGTGCTCGCGGCTGGCGCGTTGCATGTCTTCGGGGAAGGCCAATTGACGGCGCACAAAGGGACGGCCCGCGCACAGAGGCCACAGCACGCGGAACAGCAACCCATAAATGTGTTGCGCCGCGACACTGGCGATGATGCACGCGTCGCCCAGTTCAGCCCCCCACAGCGCCTCCAGTGCCTGCACTTCATTGGCCATCTGGCGCAAACTTTTGTCGATACGCTTGGGCGCGCCGCTGGAGCCCGAGGTACATAGGCTGAGCTGGCAGGCGTCGAGGTCCAGTTGCGCCGCAGGCAGCGGGTCGGCGGACAGCCCGTGCAGATCACTGCTTTGCGTTATCCACAGGTCAACTTGAGCGTCCCAGCGTTGACGGGTTTGTGCTTGCAGGTCGGCGGGCAGTAATACGCTGACCCCGGCCCGCCATGCGCCCAGCAGCGTGACGGCCAGCTCGGCGGCGTCCTCTAGGTGCACAGCCAGGCGCTGCACACCGCGTTGTTGCAGGCCGCCGGCCAGGCGCAACGCCTGATCGCACAGCGCGGCGTGGTCCAGAGCGGGTTCAGCGGTGACGGTGCGTCTTGCCTGCCCCTTGAGCAACAAATGCTCAAGTTTTATCCAATTCATGCCCGGCCTCTTACCTGTTGTCGTATCAGCCATTCAATGGCAAACAGCAGCCCCATCAACCCGTAGGCGATCAGGCCGTTGTACAACGTCCACCAACTCAAAGGCGCCCACAGCGTCAAACTGGCGGCGACAAACCCGTTGAGCAGAAAAAACAGGCACCAGACCTTGGTCACCTGTCGCGTGTAGTAAATCGCGATGTCGGGCAGCACGGGTTCGCGCAGACGCGCCAGACGCTCGATCATCGGTGGGCCGAATTTCAGGCTCAAACCGAACAGGCTGAGCATGAACCCGCTGATCAACACCGGGTACCAGCGCAGCAGCGCCGGGCTGTTGAACAGCGCCAGCAGCGTGCAAAACACCAAGGCGACGACCGCCATCCACATGCTGGCGGGGCGACGCTCGCCGGTCAGTGCGCGGGCCAGCCACAGGCCACCGAGCAACAGCGCAAACTGCCACGGGGCGAAATGGGCCATGCCGAAATACACCGCGAAGGGGTACAGCAGTCCGGCCAACAACAGGCCAAGGCCAATCAGTCGACTCATGCGTCAGCGTGAACCAGACGGTAAACCGCCTCGACCACGTCATTGACGGTGCGCACCGACTTGAATTCGTCGGCGGCGATTTTTTTGCCGGTTTTGCGCTTGATGTGATCGATCAGGTCGACGGCGTCGATGCTGTCGATTTCCAGGTCCTGATACAGGTTGGCGTCCAGGGTGACGCGTTCGGGTTCAAGCTCAAAGAGTTCGACCAGAGCGTCGCGCAGGGTGTTGAAGATGTCGTCACGGGTTTGCATGGGTCGGTCTCAGGCTGCCTGTTTGGCCGTGACAAAAGCCGCAAGGCTGGCCACGTTGGAAAAATGATCGCGGGTGTCTTTGGCGTCGGCGTCTATTTTGATGCCGTAGGTTTTTTGAATCGCTAGGCCCAGTTCCAGCGCGTCGACCGAATCCAGTCCAAGGCCTTCGCCAAACAGGGTTTGCTCGTCGTCGATGTCGTGGGTGCTGATGTCTTCGAGGCCCAGGGCATCGATGATCAGCTGTTTAATTTGCGTGTTTAGATCGCTCATCTGTGGCGAGCTCCTTAATAAAGTAGTCATGCACGAAGTCATTGAGCAGGCGCGAGGCCTTGGGTGGCGGGCCTAGCGCAGCAAAGGTGTGTGGGTCTATATCGGCCCCCACGCGAAAACTGAAGTGCACGCGGCGATCCGGGATGCGATACCAGGGTTCGGCCTTGGTCAGCGTGGTCGGGCTGACTTTGATGATCACCGGTGTCAGAACCTTCGCACCCCGCAACGCAATCGACGCGGCACCGCGATGAAAGCCGGGTGTTTGCCCCGGCGGCGTGCGCGTGCCTTCAGGAAAAATAATCAGGGTCTGGCCTTCTTGCAGGGCGCTGGCGGCGGTATCCAGCATGTCGACACTGCCGTCATTGCTGATGTACTGCGTGGCGCGCACCGGGCTTCGGGTAAACGGGTTTTGCCAAAGGCTCTGTTTGACCACGCAATTGGCGTTTCTCACCAGCCCGATCAAGAAAACCACGTCGATCAGCGACGGATGGTTGGCGATGATCATTTGCCCCGGCCGCCCGAGCCGGTCGGCGCCTTGCACGTCATACGTCAGCACGCCCATGCGCGCCATCGAGCGGATAAACAGCCAGAACAGCCGACTGACGGTGGCGCGTGCGCGCTCGCGGCGACGAACGGCATTGCCCGGCAGGCAGCTCAAGAGGGGAAAGATGATTAAACGCAGGCCCAGGCAGCCCAGCCCGAACAGTCCGAAACTGAGTGCGGTGGCCATCAGGCGCCAATACCAGGCGTCGCGTCGCGCGCTCACAGGCTGCGTTGCCAGGTCCATACGCGGGTTTTCCAGGCGTGTTGGAATGAAGCCTGCTCGTCGAACAGGTGGCGCACCAGGTTCAGGGCGTGAGGCCACGGCGCTTTATCGGCGTCTGCCGGGCCCGTCTTGAGGGTCACTTGCCATTGCTGGCCAGGGGTCAGGAGCAGCCCCACGGCATAAGGGAAGGGCACATCATCGATCCAGGACGCGTAGGCGTCGGGCGGTTGTTCTTCGGTAATCACCAGCAAGACGGCTGGCGCGCCCTCATTGAGCAGCGCGCAGGCTTCAATCAGGCCGTGTTCCAGACCATCCCCAGCGGCAGCCAGCGCCGTCATCTCACTGGTTTCGCCGCGCAGGATCGACCACAGGCCAATCACCGCGTTATGCACCGACAGGCTGAACTGCGTGGGGGACAACGGCTGTTCGGCGGCCAGGTCGCTGAGGATGTCGAACGTGCGCGGGGTTTCACCGTGGCGGGAGACGAACACCAGGGGCAGCGCTGGATGGCCTTCAGCCAGTGGCCAGCCGACACTGAACGCCATGCGCGCCAAACGGCTCAGGCGGCGGCGCTGCATGGCGGGTAAAAACGAGACATCGGGGGCGGCACCGCTGGTGGCCAACAGGCCGGGTTGCTGGCTCCAGGCCTGCCAATCGGCCACGCTGTCGAGGCCCGGGGCCCAGGCGCGCCACGCGGCGATATTGAAATTGATCACTGGAGTTTCATCCCGCCTTTGCAGGCTTCCTTGATGCGAAAGTGGGCATCGATCGACGCCTCACCTGTAACAGAGTGGCGGCATTATCCCGGTGCAGTTGGCTGGTAGCAAATATTGCTTACAGTTTTAGTATGGTTTTTCCGCGATCTACAAAAAAGACACTGTCTTTTTGCCAGTATTGGTCTATGGGTAAGGCAAAGCTGTCACAGGAATGGGAGATATTCGTGAATATTCGAAGATAAGCGACCTGGAGCTGTAGTTCATTTCGCGACGAGGTAGCGAATACGCGCGAAGGGCATCTACACTCGGGCACTCATTGATACACGGAGGTTTTCAAATGCGTCGGGTGGTGTTCAATCAAAAAGGTGGTGTGGGCAAGTCCAGCATCGCGTGCAACCTGGCGGCCGTCAGCGCCAGCGAGGGTTACCGCACCCTGTTGGTCGATCTCGACGCCCAGGCCAACTCCACTCAATACCTCACCGGATTGACCGGCGACGACATCCCGATGGGGATCGCAGAGTTTTTCAAACAAACCCTGTCGGCCGGGGTCGGTAGTAAGAAGAATCGGGTCGACATTTACGAAACGCCTTTCGAAAACTTGCACGTCATTACGGCCACCGCAGAACTGGCGGACTTGCAGCCCAAGCTGGAAGCCAAGCACAAAATCAACAAGCTGCGAAAACTGCTGGATGAGCTGGCTGAAGATTACGACCGCATTTACATCGACACCCCGCCGGCGTTGAACTTTTATGCGGTATCAGCGCTGATCGCCAGTGATCGTGTGTTGATTCCTTTTGATTGCGACAGTTTTTCCCGCCAAGCGCTGTACGGGCTGCTGTCCGAAATCGAAGAGCTGAAAGACGACCACAATGAAGACCTGCTGGTCGAAGGCATCGTGGTCAATCAGTTTCAGGCTCGCGCCAGCCTGCCGCAGCAAATGCTGGAGGAGCTGATAGCCGAAGGCCTGCCGGTGTTGCCGGTCTACCTCAGCAGCTCAGTGCGCATGCGCGAATCGCATCAGGCCAGCCAGCCGCTGGTGCACTACGATCCCCGGCACAAGCTGACCCTGCAATTTATTGAGTTGCACGACTATCTGGATCAGAACGCTTAAGCGCTGATGCCCTGGCTTTGTAGCCAGGCCTTGAGTTGAGGTAACGGGAAGGCACCGCTCTGGCGGGCGATTTCCCGGCCGTTTTTGAACAGAATCAGGCTGGGAATCGAGCGGATGCCCAGTTGTCCGGCCAGTTGCTGATTGGCCTCGCTGTCGAGTTTGGCCAATCGGCATTTGCCCAGCAGTTGGCTCGCTGCCTGCTCAAACACGGGCGCAAACGACTTGCACGGCCCGCACCATTCGGCCCACACATCCAGCAACAACGGCAGATCGCCCTTGATCTGGCTGGCGTAGTCGGCCTGGTTTAAATCGAACGGTTTGCCCTGCAACACCGCATTTTTGCAGCGTCCGCATTTGGGATGTTCCCCCACGCGTGCGGCGGGAATGCGGTTCAAGCCGTTGCAGTGAGGGCAGGGGATCAGCAGCGGGTCGGTCATGGCAGAGCTCCATAAAAAAATTGATCACGACGAACGCAGGCTCGCGCTGCTCGGCAGCGGCCACAGGTCAGTGGCGTGCAAGTTCAGCAGATGAATGCTCAACCTGCCACTGTGAGGCAACGCGTGCCAAGGAAGTCCTGTCACGCATTGATCGCGTTTATGACGAACAACTGATCTCCAGGTGCTTGCCCCATTCCGGCGGGCGCTCGGCGTAGGCTTGCATACCCGGTTGTTCGGTAAAGGGCTGCGTCAACACCGCGTGCAGTCGGCGGACTTCGCTGTAGTCCCCGGCTTCGGCGGCGTCGATGGCTTTTTGTGCCAGGTAGTTGCGCAGGATGTACAGCGGGTTGACGGCGTGCATGCGTTCGCGCCGCGCCTGTTCGTCGGTATCGCCTTCTCGTGCAACCCGTGCCACGTAGTGCGCCGCCCATTCGTCGAAGCCTTTGAGGTCTACAAAGTCTTCGCGCAGGCGAGCCACGGCCTGTTCTGCCGGACGTTCACCTAACTGGCGGAAAAACAAGGTGTAGTCGATGGCACTGCCTTGCATCCGTTGCAGCAGCGTCTCGATCAATGCCTGATCCGCGTCTTCAGCGGTGGTCAGGCCCAGGCGGCGGCGCATCAGGTCCAGATAATGGGCTTGGTACAGCGGCAGGAACAGGCCGAGGGTTTCGCGCAGGGCGTCGACGCTGATGAACGGCGTCAGCGCTTGAGCCAGCGCGCTGAGGTTCCATTGGCCGATGGGCACTTGGTTGCTGAAGGCGTAACGCCCTTCGTGGTCGGAATGGTTGCAGATGAACTTCGCGTCGAAGTCGTCCAGGAAAGCGAATGGCCCGAAGTCGAAGGTAATGCCCAGTATCGACATGTTGTCGGTGTTCATGACGCCATGACAAAACCCGTAGGCCTGCCACTTGGCGATCAGTTCGGCATTACGCTCCACGATCTCGCGGAACATCGCCAGGTAGGGCTCGGGCTGTTCCAGGCATTCGGGGAAGTGCAGGGCCAGCACGTGTTCGCCCAGCTGTTTTTGCTGTTCCGGTTGCTGGGTGTAATAGAAGTATTCGAAATGCCCGAAACGGATATGGCTGGGTGCCAGCCGCGGCACCATCGCCGCGCGTTCCTGCTTTTCGCGCCACACCGGGGTGTCGGAGCCGATGACGCACAACGCCCGGCTGCTGGGGATGCCCAGTGCGTGCAACGCTTCACTGGCGAGGAACTCGCGGATCGAGGAGCGCAAGACAGCGCGGCCATCGCCCATGCGCGAGTAGGGGGTCATGCCCGCACCTTTGAGGTGCACGTCCCAATGCTCGCCCGCGTCGTTGTACACCTCGCCCAGCAGCAAGCCGCGGCCGTCGCCCAGTCGCGGGTTGTAGGAGCCGAATTGATGACCGGAATACACCATGGCACGCGGCTCGGCGTCGGCCCACAGCGTGTGCCCGCCAAACAGTTGCGCGAACACCGGATCGTCAGCCACGGCCGGGTCAAGATCAAGCAACGCCATGGCCGATTCGCTGGCCACCACCACGCGTGGCGCGTCGATGGGTTCAGGCAGAACGTGGGTCGAAAACCCGTCGCCCAAGCGAGCAAAACGGTTGTCGAAGGTCAGTTCGTCGAGGGCTTTCAATGGCCTTCTCCCACATGAATTAAAGATAAGTCGCGTTGCAGTCGCAGCCGCAGGTTACAAAGGGTTGCCGGGCAACCCCTGGTCCTGAAGCCCCCGTCGCCCGCTGCCTATAGGGTTTTGGGTGCGCTGTCGGGCTTGTCCAGTTGCGGCGGCGGGTTCGGCACTTCTGGTCCGACCGGCACCAGCTTGTATTCCTGGCCCTGCAAGTTCTTGAGGTACACCTCCATCTGTTGGAACGAGATGTTGATGTTGTGGTTCTTGAACTCGCGGTTGATGAAGCGGTTGACCTCATCAATCACCGGGTTACGGTCGCCCAGGTCGCGAACGTGCATGCGCAGCTCATGATCGAGGGTGCTTTGCCCGAAGTTGAGGAAGTAGACGTGCGGCTCCGGGTCTTTAAGCACCCGCGGGTTTTCTTGTGCGGCTTTGAGCAGCAGATGCTTCACCAGGTCCAGGTCAGAGCCGTAATCGACCCCCAGCTTGAGGGTCACGCGGGTGATGGTGTCGGTCAGCGACCAGTTAATCAATTGACCGGTGATGAACGTTTTGTTCGGGACGATGATGTCTTTGCGGTCGAAATCCGTAATGGTGGTGGCGCGGATGCGGATTTTGCTCACGGTGCCGGAGAGGTTGCCGATGGTGATGGTGTCCCCGATACGCACCGGGCGTTCGAACAGAATCATGATGCCGGAGATGAAGTTGGCGAAAATCTCTTGCATCCCGAAGCCCAGGCCTACCGACAGCGCGGCCACCAGCCACTGCAACTTGTCCCAGCTCACGCCCAGGGTCGACAGGGTGGCGACAAAACCGATGCCGACGATCACGTAAGTCAGCAGGGTTGTGGTGGCGTAAGCGCTGCCTTGCCCGAGATCGAGCCGCGACAGCACCAGCACTTCCAGCAGCCCCGGCAAGTTGCGCGCCAGGGCGATGCTGATGCCGATGATCACCAGTGCACCAATCACGTCACCGATGCTGATGGGTACCATGCTGACGTTGGCGCCGGTGCCGCTGGTGTATTCGTACAGGGTGATGTTGTCGAGGTAGGAAAACACTGAAATCAAGTCTGCCCATACCCAGTACAAGCCACCGACAAACGCTGCGAGCAGCGCCAGGCGAATCAGCCTCAGCGATTGCTGGTTGACCTGCTCAATATCCAGCGTGGGTTCTTCGATGATGATGTCGTTGCCTTCGCCTGCTTCCTTGGCGGCCTGGCGTTTTGCCAGTGCGCGCTGATAAGCCAGACGGCGGGCAGCAACGGCAAGCCCGCGTACAAAGGCGGCTTCTGCCACCAGCCAGAACATCAGCAGGTAAAGCGTGTTGATCAGGCGGTCGCTGAGTTTGAGGGCGGTGTAGTAGTAGCCGAAGCACACGGCCACAAACAGTGCGAGTGGCAGCAGGGCGAAGGCGAAGCCCAGCAGTTTGCGCAGGCGGTAGGCTTTTTTATCGGTCTCGAAGTTGTTGAGCAGCAGGCGGCACAGCAGCCACGCCATGGCGGCGTAACAGCTCAGCACGATTACGATGCCCAGCACGTCGTCGGCCAGCGCGGCCGGTTGTTGTTCGGCAAATGCCACCACGGCCACCAGCGCTAGGACCACAAAACCCAGTTTGCGCACCCAGCGTTGCAGGAACTCGACCAGCGGTTTGGCCCAGCGGAAATGCAATTCGGCCACGCCACCCGGCGCCAGAATGCGGTACGCGGTGTAGAACACCAGCCAGGCCTGAGCCATCTGGATCAGTGCTGCGCCCAAGTTGGCATTCATGCCACGGGCATCGGTTTGCAGGGCATAGCCGCACAGGGCCAGCGCCAGTGAAATCGGCATGGCCAGCAGGACATTGATCAGGATTGCCATCGGGGTGTGCCATTGGCTGTCACGTTTGAAGTGGCCAATGTCCTGATGGATTTTGTTCAACTTGCCGTAGAGGTAACGGCGTTTCCACAGCAACGCCACGATCAACAATGCCAGTGGCGAAAACAGCCACGGTCGCTGGGCGAGACCATCGCGAAGCTCGCTCAGGCCGGAGGTCCAGGGCAAGGTCAGCAGTTGCTGTTTGAGGTAGTGCGGGGCCGTCTCGAGCCACTCCAGATCCAGCGGCTTGTTGCTGGGTATCCAGAACATTTGCTCATCGAGCGTGGCGCGCAGGCTTTGGGCAGTGCTGAGCAGCTGCTTCTGGTTCAGTTGCAGGGTGATGGTTTCGTTGAGCAGCGCGCTCAATTCGCGGTTCAGGCGTTCCAGCAATTCGCCCCGGGTGCCCACCAGTTCCAGCAGGGTTTTGCGCAGTTGCGGGGTGACTTGATCGGCCGGTTGGGTGCTGAGCAGGTTGTCCACATAGGCAACCGGGTTGCTGATCAGTTCGCGCTGCTGGTTGATCTCAAATTGATACAGACGGATGTCAGCGATTTCGTCTGCCAGGTTTTTGTCCATCTTTTGCAGACGCGGCAGCGCTTGTTTCTGTTTGTAGAGGATCTTGGACAACAGAAGGCTGCCCTTCAGCACGCTGATTTGCTCATCCAGCGCCTGATCGCTTTGGGTGACGTTATCCAGTTGTTGTTTGGTTTCGAGGTTCTGCTGCGTGACCTCGTTCAAGCGGTCGGTGCTGCGCAACAGGTAGTCGGAGAGCTTGAGGTTCAGCGCGCTCTCGGTGGCCAGCAGGCTGCTGCTCCCAGACTTTTGCGCTTCCAGGGATTGCTGGGTCACGGTTTGTTGCGATTGCGCTAGGCGTTTCTGGTTGATCAGGGTTTGCAGCTCCTGAATCTCCTGGTCCTGACGCGCAGTTTTTTCCACAAGGAGGTCATGCTGGCTGCCGCTCAGGTCTTGCAGCAGGCTGTTGCCCGCCAGTTCCTGACGGCGCAAGGCAATCAGAGACGTCAGTGCCGAGGATTCGGCGTTGAGCAGGTTTCGCTGGTCTTGCGTCAGCACTTTGCCGTTATCGCGACCCAGCTTGAGGATGTTGTTGATTTGCTGGATACGTGTCTGGCTGGTGCTGATCTCGGCCTGCGCCCGTTCAGGTCGGGTTTGGGCGGCGATGGTCATGCTGTTGGCACTGGCCAGGGATTTTTGCAATTCGCCCTGCTGCGTGGTGCGATCCGCCACCAGTTGCTCTAGCTCGGGCACGCTCAGGCTTTTGTAACGCTGAGCGACCGGAACAACAGTGCTGGCCTTGAGTCGCGCCAGTTCACGCTGATTTTCGAGGGTTTGCTGCTGCGCAGTGCCGAGCAGTTGTTTGACCTCGCTCAGGCTCTGGTCGTAATCCGCCTTGTTGGCCAACTGGGCCAAGGTCTTTTCGAGGATCGCTTGCAGGGCCTTTTGGTCGGCGTCAGGCAGCTTTCGATCGGCAATTTTGTCCAGGCTTTGCTGAACCGACTCGGTGGTCAGGGGTTCAGCCGCCTGCAGCGAACCCACACAAAGGCTCAGGCCGAGCAGGACGGTGGCGAAAAACGTGCGCAGAGTAGGCATAGATACCGGTCATACAAGGGGCGGAAGGGGGCAGTTTAGAGGAACAACCCCGGACCCGGGGCACTTCCTTCGGGGAATCTGACGCCCACTTTGGCGATCTTGTTCCCGTCCATCACCGCCACGGTCCAAATGGTGTTGTTCCATTCCACCTGGTCGCCCACGACGGGCGCGCCGCCGACCTTCTGCGCAATGAAACTGCTCAGCGGCAAGTTGGGGTCGATACCGTCGAGCTTGAGGCCATATAGCGCTGACACCGCGCCCAGATGGGCGTCGCCCTCAAGCACGAAGTCACCGAAAAAGCGCAGGTCCAGGCCACGGGTCGGTGGTTGGCTGAACAATTTGCCGAGGGCGGGCAGGTTGTGTTCATGGCCGATCACGCAGAGCAAATCGCCAATTTCGAGGGTCGTACTGCCCGACGGATGGAGCAGTTGCTGGCCGCGAAACAGGGCAGCGATGCGAGTCCCCTCGGGCATTTTCAATTCACGCAAAGCGGCGCCGATGCACCAGTTTTGTGCGTCAAGACGGTACACAAACAGCTCCCACTCGCTGGTCACGTGAACCTCAAGGGCTGCGCGGGAGATGGGGGCCAGGTCGGGCGGTACTGTCACTTTCAGCAGTTTGGCGACCCACGGCAGGCTGGTGCCCTGCACCAACAGGGAAACCAGCACGATAAAGAAGGCGAGGTTGAAATACAGCTGCGCATTCGGCAGCCCGGCCATCAGCGGGAACACGGCAAGAATGATCGGCACCGCACCGCGCAGCCCGACCCACGAAATAAAGACTTTTTCACGGGAGTGGAAGGCTTTGAAGGGCAGCAGGCCCACCACCACGGACAGCGGGCGGGCGAATAGAATCATCCACAACGCCAAGGCCAGTGCCGGGACCGCGATGGGCAGCAAGTCGTGAGGCGTGACCAGCAACCCCAGCACCAGGAACATGCCGATCTGTGCCAGCCAGGCCATGCCGTCGAGCATGTGCAAAATGCCGTGGCGGCTGCGGATCGGGCTGTTGCCGATCACCAGGCCACACAAGTACACCGCGAGGAAGCCGCTGCCGTGCAGGGCGTTGGTGAGTGCAAACACCACCAGACCGCCCGCCACCACCAGAATCGGGTACAGGCCGTTGGCCAGATTAATACGGTTGACCAGTTGCAGCATCATCCAGCCACCCGCCAGACCGATGGCGCCGCCAATGCCGAACTCACGCAGCAAATTAAGCAGCAAACTCCAGTGCAGGCTGGTTTCGCCACTGGCCAGCATGTCGATCAGGGTCACAGTGAGGAACACGGCCATCGGGTCGTTGCTACCGGACTCGATCTCGAGGCTGGCCGACACCCGTTCGTTCAGCCCTTTGCCGCCGAGCAGTGAGAATACCGCCGCGGCATCGGTAGACCCGACGATGGCACCGATCAGCAGGCCTTGAATCAGGTTCAGGTTGAACAGCCAGGCGGCCATCAGGCCGGTCAGTCCGGTGGTAATCATTACCCCGACCGTGGCCAGCGATAACGCAGGCCAGAGCGCGACGCGGAAACTGGAAACCCGGGTTCGCAAGCCGCCGTCGAGCAGAATCACGGCCAGTGCCAGGTTGCCCACCAAATACGCCGTCGGGTAGTTGTCAAAAATAATGCCGCCGCCGTCGACGCCAGCGGACATGCCCACGGCCAGAATGATCACCAGAATCGGGATCCCCAGGCGCGAAGAGAGTGAACTCACCAGAATGCTTGCACCCACCAGCAACGCGCCGATCAAGAACAGGCTGTTGATGGTCGTCGCATTCAAAGGCAGTACTCCAGAAAACTCAAAGGCAGGGCGCATACCGATCTAGCAGTTTGCGTGCCAGCGATTCTAACCTGCGCGATTGCCGGGCTGTCAAAAAGGTTTTGCGAGAGGACTGTCGAAGGCCCTCAAGGCAGATCGGCTCGATTCTTTTGAAAGTTTGGGAGTCTTCCTACAACGACTCTTAGGGTCTATCCGTTAGCGTTCACCTTCTTTGCCGAGGGGTGGCTTCATGATCGGGCGCACCCTCAGTTTCTAAGGAACCAAGGATGTCCACCTTTACCCGCCAAACCCGCTTCGAGCTCACCCTCATGGGCAACGACCAGCCCTTCTCGGTGCTGGCCTTCAAAGGTGAAGAGGCCATCAGCGAGCCGTTTTCATTCGACATTGAACTGGTCAGTGAGCGGGCCAGTCTTGACCTCGACGCCCTCCTGCACCAGCCAGCCTGGCTCTCGTTTTCATCCCGCCACGGCATTCACGGGCAGATTGAGCGCATTACCCGCGCCAGCACCGGAAAACGCCTCACGCATTACAGCCTGACGCTGGTCCCCAGGCTGGCTTACCTCGCACATCGCACCAACCACCGGATTTTCCAGCGCCTGACCGTGCAGCAGATCATCGGGCAAGTGCTCAAGGAGCACGGCATTTTCAACGATGCCTACGTGTTTGCCGGGTTCTCGGATTACCCGGCTCGCGACTATTGCGTGCAATACGGCGAGTCGGACCTGCACTTCATCCAGCGCCTGTGTTTTGAAGAAGGTTTTCACTATTACTTCAAACATGCGTCTGACAGCCATGTGCTGGTATTCGGTGACAAGCAGCAGGCGTTTACCCCACTCAAAGCGCCGACGCCCTACGTGCCGGGGAGCGGCATGGTTGCGCAAGGCCCTGCGGTCAATGACTTTCAGATGAGCCTGCACGCGTGTACCAACAGCACGTTTACCCGCGATTACGATTTCGAAAAAGCCGGACGCACCCTCGAGGCAGCTAGCCATTCGCCCTCCAGGATGCGCCCGCTTGAACGCTACTCCTACCCCGGCCACTTCACCCGTGAGCAAGAAGGCAAGCGCCACAGCCTGCGCGCACTGGAACGCCATCAATCCCGACACTGCGTGGTCAGCGGCAAGAGCGATCAGCCCGCGTTACTCAGTGGCCATTTTCTGACCCTCAGTGAGCACCCGACCGCCGCCCACAATGGGCAGTGGCTGCTGACCCGCGTGCGGCACGAAGGGCACCAGCCTCAAGTGCTGGAAGAAGTCGCGTCAGCCGCCGGTGAAGGGTTTCAGGGTTATCGCAACACCTTTGAGGGAACGCCGGAGATCGCCAGCTTTCGTGCCCCGAGGGTGTACGAAAAGCCGCGCATTTACGGCAGCCAGACCGCCCGCGTCACGGGCCCGGCGGGTGAAGAGATCCATTGCGACGCGTATGGCCGGGTGCGGGTCAAGTTTCATTGGGACCGCAGCCCTGACACCGATGCGCGCAGCAGTTGCTGGCTGCGGGTTTCGTCGAGCTGGGCGGGGGAGCGCTATGGCAGCGTTACCGTCCCGCGCGTCGGCATGGAAGTGCTGGTGGACTTCGTCAATGGCGACCCGGACTGCCCGATCATTTCCGGGTGCCTGGCCAACAGCCTTAACCCGTTGCCGCTGGATTTACCGGCCAACAAGACCCAAAGCGTGTTTCGCAGCCGCAGTACCCCCGGCGGCAACGGTTACAACGAGTTGCGCATCGAAGACCGCAAAGACCAAGAGCTGATTTACCTGCATGCGCAGCGTGACCTCGAACAACACATCAAGCATGACTGCCGCTTGCAGGTAGACGGCCAGCGCGAAGAAATCGTGAGCGGCAACAGCATCAGCGTGCTGGAGGCTGACGAACATCGCACCATCAGCGCGGACCGCAACGTGCAGATCAAGGGCAGCGACCACCTGCAGGTCGCGAGCAGCGTTCATACCTTTGCCGGGCACCGCGTCCTGACGCAGGCCGGGCAGGAAGTCCACCTCAAGGCCGGGGCCCTGGTGACGTTGGATGCAGGCGCGAACCTGACGTTGATGGCAGGCGGTCATCATCTCGTGATCAATGCGGCGGGCATTTTTTGCAGCACACCGATCCAGTTGGGGGGCGTGCCGATACCGGGCACGCCCGCCTTGCCGCTAGCGCCGGGCGAGGTAAAGGGCTTGCAAAGTGTTGAGCTGGACCCGGCGACTCAGTTGCAAGCGTTGTACCTCAAGGCACCTGCGTGCCCGCAATGCGAAATTTTGAAAAAACCCCTTTCAGTGGGAGGTGCGCATGCTGACGCCTGACACATTGCCTCGCGACCTGCCCTGGCAAGGCAATGCCTACTTGTTGCTGGATGGCATCAGTGTGCAAAACCTGCGAGTCCGCTTGCACGAGTGGTTTGGTGCCCCGGATTTCCAACTGCTGTATGCCAGCACACCGCTGGCGTCCTGCAACCTTGTGTCTCCTTGCCTGATCACGCTGGATGGGCCGCAAATGCCCGGTTTGCGTCCTTATTTTTCGCACATTGCTGAAGAGTGGGGCTATCTGATTTTCAGCCGTGCCAGCGCACTCGAGGTCATCTGTCATTTGCGTGCGCTGCTGAATGCGCAATACCCGCACGGGCCGAACGTCTGGTTGCGGGTGGCCGATCCCGCCGTCATGCATGCCTTGCTCACCCATGCTGCCGCTACGCAGCGCACGCACGTGTTCGGGCCTATGGAGCAGGTGGTGCTGCCGGATGCGATCAGTAATAAGTGGCACCAACACGTGCGCAGCGGTGACATACCGCAGCCCTTGACGGCGCAACCTTATGCCTTGTGTGAGCGCCAGGTGGCTTTGCTCGATGAGGTGCGTCTGCGGGCTACATGGAGAAGCCTGCATGAACATGTGCAGGAAAAATTCCCGAACCTGCCAATCGGCCAAGACGCGCAAACACGCTGGGAGTGGATTCGCCAGGTGACCGAGGACGCTTATGCTTTGGGGTTCAACAGCGAACATGACATCTGCCTGTACGCCAATGTGCAGGTGTTATTGGGTGATGACGCGCTGGAGTCCCATCCCGACATCGCCGGGTTGCTGACCCGACCGTCCTCACTCACGCCGACCCAACGTATTACCCAGGCCGCCGAACAGGCGCTAGCCCGCAGCGGCTACGTTGAGGAGCCCAAGGCATGAGCGCACCGCGTCCAAATTCCACTCATAGGGATATGAGGCCTGAGTTCCCGTCACCGGGTTCGGGCTCAACAGCCGAGTCCTCCTAATGAGTGGGATTTGTCCTGCATAAAGTTCGGAGCGGGACGATTCTTCGGGGTTGCTGAACGGCGCAATGTCGCCGCTTTCCATTTGTCAGGATCCCCCTCATGACTCACGACACAGCACTCGCTGGCACCAAACCCGCTGAGTTTTATGTGGTTTCGATCAAAAAGTTCCTCTTTATGTGCGTCATCACCATGGGGTGGTATTTGGTGGCGTGGTCCTATCTGCAGTGGACGCACTACAAGCGTTCGACCGGGGCAAATATTTGGCCTGCCTTTAGAAGCATTGTGGGTCTGTTGTATGTTTTTTCACTCTTCAGCAACGTTCAACGCGCACTCGTTGAGTCCGGTCGCGATTATGAGTGGCATCCGATAAGCCGCTGCATCGTGCTCTATACCGCTTGGATCGTTTCGAGCTTCACCCTGCTGGTAGAGCCTGAACTTATCCTCGTTGCGCTCAACGCTGTGTTATTGGTGGCCAGTTGCTGGGCGCTGGTAGGGGCTCAAAAGGCCATCAACTTTCTCCACAACGACCCTCAGGGCAAAAAGAACCATGCACTGAGCTTTGTCGAGGGCCTCTGTGCAGTGGGCGGAGGCGTAGTCTGGGTGCTGTTGATCTTGATAGCGTCACTTGTGGTTTACATGCCCGTTGAATAGAAGCGTTCGTTGGCCTGACTGATTGTTCACGGGCAATAAAAAACCGGGCACCTTCACAGGTGCCCGGTTTTTCCAAGTTTCGGTTAATGCATCAACCGATGGTCATCAAGCTTGCGTTACCCCCCGCCGCAGCGGTGTTGACGCTCAATGCACGCTCAATCACCAAGCGTTCCAGTGCGATGTTGGTTTCGCCCTGGGACAGACCTTGCACGCCGACGATAGCGCCCGCACGTTTGGCCACTTGCTGGCACACATCGCGCAGTTGGTCACAGTCGCCATGGTGCAGCACAGCGTCGAAGATCACATCGTCCTTGGTCCAGTCAGCGACCAGTTTGACGCGTGCCTGTACTTCTTTTGGCAAACGGGCCAACAAGGTTTTGGCCAATTCGCTTTGCGGGATAACCGCCGAACTACCCACCGCCAGAACGGCTGCCAGTTGAGTCAGCAGGTCGCTTTCAGTGTCGGCCAGGCACAGCACGTGTTCACGCGGCAGGATGGCGTAGCTGTTGCGTTCGCCCGTCGGGCCATTCAACAGGCGGGTAATACCGCTTTGCGAATGGGTGTCGAATTCGCTGCACAGTTCGGCCAGTGTTGCCTGCTGATTGCTTTCTGCCCAGGCTTGCAGGGCTTTGAGCGGTTTGCTCAAGGCGTCGCGGGCCTGGGTGTCTGGCGCGCTGATGGCGTCGACTTTTGCGAACGATTGCTCAATGGCATTGCCCGGACGTGTCGACAGCAGGCGGAACAGGTACAACGGACCACCGGCTTTCGGGCCAGTGCCTGACAAACCTTCACCGCCAAACGGTTGCACACCGACCACCGCGCCGACGATGTTGCGGTTCACGTAGACGTTCCCCGCATGGACGCTGTTGACCACTTTGGCGATGGTCTCGTCGATACGTGTGTGCACGCCCAGCGTGAGGCCGTAGCCCGACGCGTTGATTTGCGCGATCAACTGGTCAAGGTCTTTGCGCTTGTAACGAACCACGTGCAGCACCGGGCCGAAAATTTCGCGTTCCAGCTCGTCAAAGCTTTCCAGCTCAATCAGGGTCGGCATGACGAAGGTGCCGCGCTTGCATTCTTCGATGTCGGCAATTGCCATCTGGTACACGTTGCGACCTTTGTCGCGCATGCCCTGAATGTGTTTTTCGATACCGGCTTTGGCTTCGGCGTCGATCACCGGGCCAATGTCCACGCACAGGCGCTCAGGGTTGCCCATGCGCGATTCGGCCATGGCACCTTTGAGCATTTCGATGACACGGTCAGCCGAATCTTCCTGCAAGCACAGGACACGCAGAGCCGAACAACGCTGACCGGCGCTGTCAAAGGCCGAGGACACCACGTCGATGACCACTTGTTCGGTCAGCGCTGAAGAGTCGACGATCATGGCATTTTGGCCACCGGTTTCGGCGATCAGCGGGATTGGACGGCCCTGAGCATCCAGGCGGCCCGCGATGTTGCGTTGCAGCAGACGGGCGACTTCGGTGGAACCGGTGAACATCACGCCTTTGACGCGATCGTCACCCACCAGGCGGGCACCGACGGTTTCGCCACGGCCCGGCAGCAGTTGCAATACGCCTTCAGGGATACCGGCTTCCAGCAGGATGCGCACAGCTTGTGCCGCCACCAGCGGAGTTTGCTCGGCAGGTTTGGCGAGTACCGGGTTACCGGCGGCCAGAGCGGCAGCCACCTGACCGCTGAAAATGGCCAGCGGGAAGTTCCACGGGCTGATGCACACCACTGGGCCCAGAGGGCGGTGGGCATCGTTGGTGAGGTCGTTGCGTGCCTGTACCGCGTAGTAGCGCAAGAAGTCGACGGCTTCTCGGACTTCAGCGATGGCGTTGGCGTAGGTCTTGCCCGCCTCACGCGCCAGAAGGCCCATGAGTGGCTGGATTTCGGCTTCCATCAAGTCGGCAGCACGCTCCAGAATGGCAGCGCGTTCGGCGGGCGGGGTAGCCTGCCAGATCGGCGCGACATTCAGGGCGCACTGGATTGCGTTGTCGGCATCTTCAACGGTGGCTTCTTGCACGTGGCCAACCACGTCACGCAGATCGGACGGGTTGAGCACAGGGGCCGGGGTTTCAGTGCTGGACGCGCAGCCGAGCATCGGCGCGGCTTTCCAGTCATTGTGGGCCGTGGCTAGCAAGGCGCAGGACAGCGAGGCCAGGCGGTGTTCGTTGGCCATGTCGATGCCGCTGGAGTTGGCGCGCTCGCTGCCATAGAGATCACGCGGCAACGGGATGCGCGGGTGAGGCAAGCCGAAGCCGCCTTCTTGCGCAGCCATTTGCTCGATCTGCGCGATCGGGTCGGCCACCAGTTCCTGAATCGAAATGCTGTGGTCGGCAATGCGATTAACGAACGACGTGTTGGCGCCGTTTTCCAGCAGACGACGTACCAGATACGCCAGCAATGTTTCGTGCGTGCCGACCGGTGCGTACACGCGGCAAGGACGGTTCAGCTTGCCTTCGGACACTTTTCCGACCACTTGCTCGTACAGTGGCTCGCCCATGCCGTGCAGGCATTGGAATTCGTACTGGCCAGGGTAATAGTTCTGACCGGCGATGTGGTAAATAGCCGAAAGTGTCTGGGCGTTGTGGGTCGCAAATTGGGGGTAGATGGCTTCTGGTACGGCCAGCAGTTTTTTCGCGCAGGCAAGGTAGGACACGTCGGTGTACACCTTGCGGGTGTAGACCGGATAGCCTTCCAGGCCTTCAACTTGGGCGCGTTTGATTTCGCTGTCCCAGTACGCGCCTTTTACCAGGCGGATCATCAAGCGGTGACGGCTGCGGCGTGCCAGATCGATCACATAGTCGATCACGTACGGGCAACGCTTCTGGTAAGCCTGAATCACGAAGCCGATACCGTTCCAGCCAGCCAGCTGTGGCTCGAAGCACAGGCGCTCTAGCAGGTCGAGCGACAGCTCAAGGCGATCAGCCTCTTCGGCGTCGATGTTCAAGCCGATGTCATATTGCTTGGCCAACAAGGTCAGCGACAGCAGGCGCGGGTACAACTCGTCCATCACGCGCTCGTACTGGGCACGGCTGTAACGCGGGTGCAGGGCCGACAGCTTGATCGAGATGCCAGGGCCTTCATAAATGCCGCGACCATTCGAAGCCTTGCCGATCGAATGGATCGCCTGCTCGTAGGACGCGAGGTATTTTTGCGCGTCAAGCTCGGTGAGTGCAGCTTCACCCAGCATGTCGTAGGAGTAACGGAAGCCTTTAGCTTCGAAACGCGTGGCGTTGGCCAGCGCTTCAGCGATGGTTTCGCCGGTTACAAACTGTTCGCCCATCAGGCGCATGGCCATGTCGACGCCCTTGCGGATCATCGGCTCGCCGCTTTTACCGATGATGCGGCTCAGGGAGGAGGTCAGGCCTGCTTCGTTGTGAGTCGATACCAGCTTGCCGGTCAGCAACAGGCCCCAGGTCGCGGCGTTGACGAACAGCGACGGGCTGTTGCCCAGGTGCGGGTGCCAGTTGCCCGTGCTGATCTTGTCGCGAATCAAGGCGTCACGGGTGCCTTTGTCCGGGATGCGCAGCAGTGCTTCGGCCAGGCACATCAGGGCCACGCCTTCCTGGGACGACAGGGAGAATTCTTGCAGCAGGCCCTGAACGATACCTGCACGGCCACCGGCGCTCTTCTGGTTGCGCAGTTTTTCGGCAATCGACGCAGCCAGGGTTTGCGTAGCCTCGGACATCGGCGCAGGCAGACGGGCCTGCTCGATCAGCATCGGAACCACTTCGGGTTCCGGGCGACGGTAGGCAGAAGTAATGGCGGCGCGCAGTACGGACTGCGGCAGGATGCTTTCTGCGAACTCCAGGAAGCACTGGTGCGCGTGATCGGCTTGCACGTCGTCGGCGTCATCGCTGGCCGCGCCAGGGATACCGCTCAACTCGGTCAGGGTTGCACCACCCTCGAGTTTTTCCAGGTAATTGAAGATTGCCTGCTTGATCAGCCAGTGTGGCGTGCGATCAATCGAAGTCGCGGCGGCCTTCAGGCGCTCGCGGGTCGGGTCATCAAGTTTGACCCCAAGGGTGGTGGTAGCCATATTTTTATCCTCATGGGTGCCGCATTTGCGCGGCAGCAGCTGGCGGCAAGATTAGCTCTGCGCACATCGAGGTGCAACCTAGTGCAACCCGTTTTTTTGAGGATTGTTCGACAGTTCGTCAGATATTTTCATGCCCCGTATTTTTTTGCACAGGGTTGGTGCTTTTTCTTTGCTTAAGTGCGGTTCTTGCTCCGAAAAGGAGCAAAAAAACCGAATTGAGACGAAAAGGCGACAAGGTACAACTTGTCAGACAAAAACTGGTTGCACCTGATTTGCTTTGTTGCATAGCATTCGCCGCTAAGGTGCAACCTCTTCACTGTTGGGTTCATCGGCTGATGATTTTCCTGGGGAAACGTCAGTTATAAATGCGCGGCTATGTTCTTCGTCTCAAACAGGACGTTTGTGAGCGTCCCACCAGACCGCTGCTAAACATAAAAACAATGCCAGGGCTTAATTCAATGAGTGTTAGTAACCCAACCCTGATCACGTTCGTGATCTATATCGTGGCAATGGTGCTGATTGGCTTCATGGCCTATCGCTCCACCAACAACCTGTCTGATTACATTCTCGGCGGCCGTAGCTTGGGCAGCGTTGTGACGGCTTTGTCCGCTGGCGCCTCGGACATGAGCGGCTGGTTGTTGATGGGTTTGCCGGGTGCGATTTATGTTTCCGGCCTGTCGGAAAGCTGGATTGCCATCGGTCTGGTGACCGGTGCCTACCTGAACTGGCTGTTTGTGGCGGGTCGCCTGCGGGTTCAGACCGAGCACAACGGAGATGCACTGACCCTTCCGGATTACTTCGCCAGCCGTTTTGAAGACAAAAGCGGCCTGCTGCGGATTATTTCTGCCATCGTGATTCTGGTGTTCTTCACCATCTACTGCGCTTCCGGCATTGTGGCCGGTGCCCGTCTGTTTGAAAGCACCTTCGGCATGCCGTACGAAACCGCACTGTGGGCAGGCGCAGCAGCGACTATCGCCTACACCTTCGTCGGCGGTTTCCTGGCTGTAAGCTGGACGGATACCGTTCAGGCCACCCTGATGATCTTCGCGTTGATCCTGACGCCAATCATCGTGCTGTTGGCGACCGGCGGCGTGGACACCACCTTTTTGGCAATCGAAGCCCAAGACCCAAGCAACTTCGACATGCTTAAAGGCACGACCTTCATCGGCATCATCTCGCTGATGGGCTGGGGGTTGGGTTACTTCGGCCAGCCGCACATTCTGGCGCGCTTCATGGCCGCAGACTCCGTGAAGTCGATCGCCAAAGCGCGTCGTATCTCCATGGCGTGGATGATCCTGTGCCTGGCCGGTACGGTTGCCGTGGGCTTCTTCGGTATCGCTTACTTTTCGGCGCACCCGGAAGTGGCCGGTCCCGTGACTGAAAACCCTGAGCGTGTGTTCATTGAACTGGCCAAGTTGCTGTTCAATCCGTGGATTGCCGGTGTATTGCTGTCGGCTATTCTGGCTGCCGTGATGAGCACCTTGAGCTGCCAGTTGCTGGTGTGTTCCAGCGCCCTGACCGAAGACTTCTACAAAGCCTTCCTGCGCAAAAATGCGTCGCAGAAAGAACTGGTATGGGTCGGTCGCGCCATGGTCCTGGTGGTGGCATTGATCGCCATCGCGCTGGCTGCCAACCCTGATAACCGCGTTCTTGGCTTGGTGAGCTACGCATGGGCAGGCTTCGGCGCAGCGTTCGGTCCTGTGGTTCTGATCTCCGTGCTGTGGAAAGGCATGACCCGTAACGGTGCGCTGGCCGGTATCGTGGTGGGCGCCATTACGGTCATCGTGTGGAAGCACTTCGAGCTGCTGGGTCTGTACGAAATCATCCCGGGTTTCATCTTCGCCAGCATCGCTATTCTGGCGGTCAGCGTCATGGGCAAAGGCCCTAGCACGAAGATGGTCGAGCGCTTCGACGCTGCCGAGAAAGACTTCAAGCTAAACCGTTAAGTGCATTGAGCTTCGGCTCACGGCACTGTTCCTGAAAACGGCCCGTCTCTTTTGGAGGCGGGCCGTTTTTTTATGCGAGTGATTCTTTGGCAGGAAATTGAAGAAGGCATTCTGTAAGAGGATTCCTGGTGGTGACGAGGAAACGTCTGAGCCTGTTTTAACGCTTCATTCCACGTCTAGCCTTGTCTCAACGCTCGCTTATGAGCGTCAACTCAAGGAGTGTGTTGATGGGCCGGAAAGTCATTCGCGGTGATATCTCGCTGCATAAAATACCGTTTCAGTTCCAGAGCCAGTATGTATGGACGATTCAGCTGTTTATCGTTTTACCCAACGGTATTCGCAAGCAACTCGGCATGATCAGTGAACCCACATCAATCAGAGAGCCCTGGAATTTTGCATTCAATTTCGATGATGAACATACCCCTGACGGTGTAGGGCACTATGGGATTCGGGTTGAGGTACTGGACGGAACCGTCGTGGTTGCGGATGCCGATCAAAGCTTTTCAATTGCCTGGCATAACGATGCACCAAGCTTTCAGCAACTGGTGCTTGAACCCCAGGCCATTTGACCGGTAACACCGTCGGGCGCGGGGGGTGGCATAACGCCTGACGACATGGGCTGCACAGGGTAAACTTCGCCCCCTGCGCAGGAGCAACCATGAACTATCGTCACGCCTTCCACGCCGGCAACCATGCCGACGTCCTTAAACATATTGTTTTGACCCGTCTCATCGCCTTGATGTCGCGTAAAGAGCAGCCCTTTGCCTATCTGGACACCCATGCGGGCATTGGCTTGTACGATCTTCAAGGGGATCAGGCCAATCGCACCGGTGAGTATCTGGAGGGCATTGCACGTTTGTGGGGGCAAAAAGACTTGCCCGCCGTGACGGCGGACTACATGCAAGTGCTGCACGCGATGAACCCGGACGGTGAGTTGCGTTACTACCCTGGTTCACCTGAGTTGGCACGACGTTTGACCCGCTCCCAGGACCGCGTGTTGTTGAACGAGAAGCACCCGGAAGATGGCGTGTTGCTCAAAGACAACATGAAGGGCGATCGTCGGGTCGCGGTGCATCTGGGGGAAGGATGGCACGTCCCGCGTGCACTGCTGCCAGTGGCCGAAAAACGCGGGTTGATGCTGATTGACCCGCCGTTTGAAAAGCTTGATGAAATGAAACGCTGCGCCGAGTCGTTGAAAGATGCGATCAGCCGGATGCGTCAGACAGTTGTGGCCATCTGGTACCCGATCAAGGACAAACGCCAGCTGCGTCGTTTTTATCAGGATCTGGCAGGTTCAGGCGCGCCGAAACTTTTGCAGGTGGAGTTGTTTGTACATCCCCTCGACACGCCAAACAGCCTGAATGGTTCGGGTTTGGCGATTGCCAACCCGCCTTGGGGCCTGGAAGAGGAACTGCGTGAACTGTTGCCATGGTTGGCCAGAAAGCTGGGGCAAACCCAGGGTGGCTGGCAGATGGAATGGTTGATCGCAGAATAAGTCATCGCCCGCCCGCACTGACGGGGAGGGCGGTGCGTTGTGGCTGGAGCAGCCAGCGGCGGTGGAGCGAATCGCCGCTTCACGCAGCTCGGCAACGGCTACAGATCATGCGTATCTGTAGCCGCTGACGAGCTGAGCCATGCGGCGTCGGGAGCGGGGCTTCAAATTGGGCAAGTCACGCCTGTGCCGCCAATCCCGCAATAGCCATCAGGGTTTTTGGCCAAGTATTGCTGGTGATAAGCCTCGGCAAAGTACACCGTCGGAGCCTCATCAATTTCAGTGGTGATGGTGCCTTTACCTGCTTTGGTCAGTTCAGCCTGGTAGGCCTCTTTGCTGGCCTTGGCGGCTGCGAGTTGTTCAGGCGTGGTGCAATAGATCACCGAACGGTATTGGGTGCCGATGTCGTTGCCCTGGCGCATGCCCTGAGTCGGGTCGTGCAGTTCCCAGAACATTTTCAGCAGTGCGTCGTACTTGACCTTGTCCTGGTCGTAGACCACCAGCACGACTTCTGTGTGGCCAGTCAGGCCCGAGCACACTTCTTCGTATGTCGGGTTAGGGGTGGAGCCGCCCGCATAGCCCACGACGGTGCTGACCACGCCATCTTTCTGCCAGAACTTGCGTTCCGCGCCCCAGAAACAACCCAGGCCGAAAATGGCAAAGCCGACATTGTCAATAAAAGGGCCCAGCAGCGGGGTGTCTTCGAACACGAAATGCTTTTCGGGCAGCACCATAGGCGTTTCACGGCCCGGCAGGGCTTGTTCAGGGGTAGGTAGCACGTTTTTATTCACCAGGATTTCCGAGCGCAAGACCATGTTTCAAGCCCTCTCAGTCAGTTTGTAAAAATGTAGACCGCCAGTGTGCCCGAGTGTTGCGGCGCTGTCAGTCCAGAGGGCCACGCGGGTAGCGTTTGAGTTTTTCCACCAGTTCGCTGCCAGGAATCGGCCGGTCAAACAGGTAGCCCTGGCCCACATCGCAGCGATGGCGGCGCAAGAAGGCCAGTTGCTCGGCGGTTTCAATGCCCTCGGCCACGACTTTGAGCTTGAGGTTGTGCGCCATGGCGATCACGGCGGAGGTGATTTCCATGTCGTCCTGGTTGTCGGGGATCTCATTGATGAAACTGCGATCGATTTTGATGATGTCGATCGGGAACTTCTTCAGGTAGCTGAGCGATGAGTAGCCCGTACCGAAATCGTCCATGGCCAGGGTCAGGCCCAGTTTTTTCAGTTGGTCGAGCTGCAGGTGAGTGTCTTCGGTGGCTTCGAGCAGCAGGCCTTCGGTCAGTTCCAGCTCCAGCAAGCGCGCGGGCAGTTGTTCTTCCTTGAGGATGCTGGCAATCGAGGCAACCAGGTCGGGGTCGGAAAACTGCTTGGGCGACAGGTTAATGGCGACTTGCAGGTTGCCCAGGCCTTCGGCGCTCAACTGCTTGCTCATGCGGCAGGCCTGACGTGCAATCCACTTGCCGATAGGGATGATCAGGCCGGTTTCTTCGGCCACGCTGATGAACTGGTCCGGGCGGATCATGCCGCGCTCCGGGTGGTTCCAGCGAAGCAACGCTTCCATCCCCAGTAACCGGCCTGTGCGCAGGCACAGTTTAGGCTGGTAAAAGACGTCAAGCTCGTTTTGGGTCAGGGCGCGGCGCAGGTTGTTTTCGACGAACAGCTTGTAGCTGGCTTCGGCGTTCAGCGCTTCGGTAAACACCTGAACCTGATGTTTGCCATTGGCTTTGGCTTTGTGCAGGGCAAGGCCTGCGTTACGCATCAAGGTTTGCGGGTCGCGGCCGTGCAGCGGTGCGCTGGCCACGCCTACCGAGCCGGTCACGCTGATTAACTGGTTGTCGACGAACATGGGTTTGTCGAGTGTCATCAACAACTGGCTGGCAATCTGCTGGCCGGTTTCAAGGTCGGTGTCGTCGAGCAGCACCGCGAACTCATTACTGGCAAACCGCGCCAGGCTTCCGCTGGGGCTCAGGCTGTTACGCAGGCGGCGTGCGAGGCTGATTAGCAATTTATCGCCGGTCTGGTGACCGAGGCTGTCATTGATGCGTTTGAAATTGTCGATGTCCACCAACAGCAGGCAAAGGGGGGCATCGTGGTTGCGATTGAAGCGTTCATCCAGATTGCGAATGAAAGCGGGGCGATTGCCCAAATTCGTCAGGTTGTCGGTATAGGCCAGTCGCTCGATGCGCTGTTGAGCGAGCTTGGACTCCGTAATGTCTTCGTAAATGCCGATGTAATGCGTCAACTCGCGGTTGTCGCCATAAACCTTGGAAATCGACAGTTGTCCCCAGTAGGGCTCCAGGTTTTTACGGCGGCTCTTGAATTCGCCTTGCCAGCTGTTGCTTTTGCTCAGGCTTGACCGCGCGTCGAACAACAGTTCGCTGAGGTTTTCCAGGGCGGGCAATTCGGAGAGTTTGTGCCCTTGAACTTCTTCAGTGCTGTACTGGGTGATGGCCGTAAAACTGGGGTTCACGTACTCCACTACGCCATCACAATTGACCAGTAAAAAAGCGTTGGCGCTTTGCTCCACGGCGCGCTGAAACAGATGCAGCGCATTGGTGGCTGCTCGCCGGTTATGGTTGTTGATCACTTGCGCAAACTGGTCGGCCAGCTCACCGGCAAAGGCAATTTCATCGGATTGCCACAGGCGGGTGTTGCCGTTTTGTTCAAGGCACAGCACGCCAACCACCTGACCATCAATCCGGATGCTGGCGTCGAGCATGGCGCTAGCTTCGCCCCTGCTGAGGCTGGCAACCAATTCTCGCGTGCGCGGGTCGCGGTTAGCGTTTTGCGCATCAATCGAACGGCTGGTGTGCAGCGCCTCAAGGTAATCCGGGAAGTCGCTGGCGTCGAAAATCTCGTGAGCGACGTAGGCATTGCTGTTGCGCTCGTAAGCGGAGATAGGCAGCAGACGGTTGCCTTCGAGGTTCCACAGGCTGGCGCCGTCGATCTGATAGATGTCGCAGGCGCTGCGGGTGATCAGCTCTGCGGCTTCTTGCAGGGAATTGTTCTGGCTATAACGATGGCGGGCCAGGCGCAGGATCAAATCTTGCTGAGCGCGCACACGCTCCAGATGTTGAAGCTGTTCTTGCTGGGCGCGCTGGTTGAGCTCAAGGGCAATCTGCAAGCGGGAATTCTGGGTTTCGAGATCATCCAGCGGCACCGGCGGTGCGCTATTGATGGCCGACTCAACCACCAGCAGGTAACCCCGCAGCAAGTGGCGATTATGTTGTTTATAGGCCTCGCCCAGTTCCATCAGGCTCAGCGCGCCCAGAGAGGTGTGCAAGGTGTAATGCACCACGTAATACGGATTGACCCCAAGCTGGAGCTGGATTGCATCGTGCAGCCGATAGCGCGCTTGCGGTGCCATCAGGCTCGCATATGGCGACCCCAGCAGCGAACAAAGCTCGACGGCTGGCAAGCCGAATTGGCGCTCGCAATTAGGGTCCAGGTAAAGCAGCGCCCAACTGGCGTCATTAAGCCGCTCGAAACGCAGCATCCCGAGCCTGGAAGGCACAGGTAACTGGGTGACGACCTCGGCTGCCGCTCGCGGGACAGCATCGGGTTGGCTTTTCATTGGGAAACTCGCTTCACAAATGCTGTTTATGCACGGGCTGGCGCCTGTTACTGCGGTTCGGGCAAGGTTGCATCATGCTCACTGTGCTGACAAGTGAGCATGCAGGCTAAGTGCTATATAGGGTTATCGGCAGGCAGGCACATTTCTGCATGCCGACTGTCGTACGTTTCAGGCGTAGACGTGTCAGCGCAGGGCGATGGTCACGGACTCGATCTTTCTGCCTTTCTTATCGTGAAAGTCCACGTTTAACTGATCCGCTTGCAGTGTCAGGCAAGCAAAATTGTCTTCGCTGATCATGCGGCTAGTCATCGAGGCTTTGTAGGTGCCCGCTGTGTTGGTGGCCAAAGGCTCGTCGAGAATGAGGTTGTCTGCCTTGGCGTAGGGCAGCATTTTCGAATTGCACAATGGCGATGACACGATGCTGTGCACGACGAAGTCAGGGTCTTGGCTATGCCGCAACTGGCTGGTCAACGAGCCATGAATATCCCCGGATACAAACATGACGTTCTTGATCTTGTTCGAGCGAATGGTCTCAAGGATGCGTGTGCGCTGCGTCGAATAGGCCTTCCAGCCATCTTCGCCATGGTTCTTCAGGTCCGGGAACGCCAGCACACTGCTGACAATAAATTTCACTTTGGCCGGGCTCTGGATTAGCCATTTCAGCAGGGCGTTTTCTTGTTCAACACCCAGCATGCGTTTGTCGCTGCCCGACAAAATGCGTTGCGTGCGGCAGTCCGTGACAAACCAGTCGCTATCACCGTCGGCAAACGAGTACCAGTAGCGCGAGACCTTGCGGTTGATTTTTCCGTCGGGGAGCCGTTCAAGCGCCGGGCCATGGCTGCATTGATAGATTTCATAAGCGCGTAGAGCGTTTTGATAGAGCGCTTTGTCAGCGCTGCTTTGATTGGCGGGCCAGTTATCTTCGATTTCGTGGTCGTCGAGAATCATATAAGTCGGTGTGCCCGACATTAAGTTGCGAATGTGCGGCTGCGAAAATGCGCTGCGGTATTTATGGGCGATGGCCGGGTAATCCCGGTCGGGCGCCACGATGTTCAAATCGTCGACGTAGACCTGATCGCCAACCATCAGCAACCCGTCCAAGGGCTGGCGGGCGGCCAGGGACTGAATGGCGCTGAAAATGGCATCTCCGAGTTCTGGCGCAGAGGGCACACCCAAGGTGAGCCTCAGGTAGCGACAAGACCCCACGACATAGCGGCGTACCCGGTTGCGTTCAGTGCTCGCGGTCTTGAAGGTGTAAACGGTTTCTGGCCATTCCAGCGCGATCTTGGCGACGGTTTCGGGAGTGTGGTCGGGGTGCGTGGTGTTGAACCAGCCCGCTTGGTATTCGTAAGGGCTGTCGGCATCAAGGTTGTCCAGCACCAGGGTGTCGGACATGTCGTATTCGCCATTGAGCTTTGAGTAAACACCCGCAGACCACAGCTGCTCGCCGCGTTTGCGGTGCCGAATCCCTGCAAAAACCGGGTAATCCGTGCTGGTGGCGCCGCGCAGGAAAATACGTGCATGGTGGGGCGTGGTGTAGCCCAGAATCGGGCCGACGGTAGGTCGATTCACATCGAAATCCTTTCTGATGTTTAAAAAAATCCTTTTTTAAACATAGAAGTGGGCCCCATGGATGACCTGTCCGTGAGTTCGACATGGGCCGTAGGGCGAAGCGATTAGCGCCTGTGTGATCCGGCCGATGTGAATACCGCGAAACACAGCCTCCAGCCCGGTGACTGGCGCAACCGGGCTGCTGCCGAGGGGTTACACAATGGAGTCGATGTCCAGGTAATACGGTTTCCCGGCTGAGGCGACCTCCATGTCATACGCCGTGGGCTGAGGGATCATCGCGATTTGCACCTGCACCTGGTTCTCGCGCTGGGCCATCCAGCGATCCAGCGTGGGTTGCAACTGCTCAGACTGCGCAGCGGTGCCGTAGACATCCTTGAGGGTCAGGTAACGGTTGTTCTGGGTCTTCAGGCGTTGCAGGGCCGTGCCGAGCTTGCCGTACTCGCCTGAATAATCATTGACGGTCTGGATGTAGTCGGGTTCGTTATTGGCATAACCCTTGGTGTCGGTGGCTTCTCTGCCCTTTTTCCAGACCTGTTCGCGCATGGTTTGCAGTGCTTTACCTACCAGCCTGTATTCACGATTGGTCACCACCGTCTGACTGTCTTGCTGGGTTTGCTGCCAGCGCCGCAAGGTGGCCCATGAGAACGGGATATAAGCGCCCGACAAACTGTGATCACCGAAGCTCATGAATTGTTTGATCACCCCACCGCGCAAAGGAAGGTCTCCATCCTTGGCCAGGGCGCGGGTGCAAGCGGCCTCTTCGATGGAGGCGCAACCGGGGTTCCAGAGAATTGAGGATTTTTCCTCGGTGCCGAAACGCACGGGCATGAAGTGGTGCAACGTGCCGTGATGCTCATACGGTTTGCCGCCGACCCGCACCAGGCCTCCGACAAAAATCAGAATGGCCAACACCGGGTTGATCACAAACAGCGACGCGAGCCCCGGAAGCCAGATGGTACGCCGGGCATTCATCCAGGGCGCGGGCACGCTGGGCACCATGTCGTCGTTGTTGACCATACGATGGTGAACCAGCGGCTTGGCGGCCTCGACGAAAGCCGCATCACCCGCGCGCGGCGCGCCGTAGGTGTAGAGGAGGATGTCGTACTGTTGATCTTTATCGTTGCGCAAGGCCTCGGCGAGGATCAGTGCAATTGCCCCGCCCAAACTATGGCCGGTAATAATGATTTTTTGACCTGTAGAGAATTGGGAAAGATATTTTTTTATGAAGTCTTTCAGGGCTTTGTAGGCATCGTAAAAGCCATGGTGAACATGACCAACACCCTCTTCAAAAGGCACTTGTTCAGCATCGGCATCACGCCACCAGTCTGCCTTTTCAAGCGTGCCACGTATGCCGATCAGGATGATTTCATCGTGGTGCGTGATATAGGCCTGGGTGCTTTTACCGCTCAACAAGTACTCATCGTGATCGGTAAAAAAATGAAGATTGGCCGGGTGCTCTTGCTCTTCTTCTTTCTCCGGCAAATTACTTTCATAAAGCGTAGGGTCGAAGGGCAGGATTTCGAAGTGTTTGGAGTAGGGCACCTCTTCATAAAGGGGGTAATAGCGGGTGACCGAAGACTGGTCTTTGTCGACCCTCCAGCTTTGGCGGAAGTTTGCCAGGGCATCCCCGAAAAAGTTGCCGACACTGGGGTCAAATTTGAATTCCACAGTCTGGGTAGGCCTGAGGGGAGGCTCTTGGCCGAAATCCGAATAACTCAACCCGGCCATGATGGAGAGCTGATACAAATTCAAGGCGCTGAAGTCATTACTGGTTGAAAGCAGAGGGCGGAATGCACGCAAAGGGCGAACTTCCAGCACGGTATGGCGATTAGGCATTAACCCGACGCCGTACAGGTCGGACGCGTCCTGCCCCGGCGATAACTTGGCCACTGCGTCAATCAGTGCTTTTTTGGGCGGGTAGTGACGGTCGACTACCGGCGGTAAATGCGCGCCGTTTTTAACCAGGTCGCGTACTTCCACCTGAATGAAATTGCCGTCGTTCTTATTGGCAGGGTTGTGTTCGGTGCGGAAGCCGTCTTCGTGGAAGAACTGGGTTTTTTCTGCTCGTACTTGGAGTTCGGTAATAGGGAGGGGGTAATGAGGTCGTACCATCAAAAAACAATAGGTGTCATCTGAACCTACGTACTGATTATTAAATTTCAAGATGGCTGGGCCGCGATAGCAATCATGGATCTTGGCGGATCCTTGCTCATCTAATACCCCCAGATAAAGCTGCTCTGCACTGTCTTGAAGGCTATACCCAAGACCCGCGTAAGGTTGGCCATTACCGTTTTCGTCCACTAACTGAAAGCTTATCCATTGCTCTTTTAATGGGCAGGAAAGTTTTCTTGAATTAAAAATACTTTTTTCTTGGTTCGCTATGGATTTGTATGAACTCATTGCACAACCTCCTTACTCAGTGCACTTGGGGTAAACAGTGCAATCGCGACCGTCTGGCATTTTGAAAGTTTTGAAATCTTTAGTGTTTCCTCGGCAAAAGCCATAGCGGTCATCCAGGCCTTTGCCCATGCAACGCTTCCAACCCGCCGGAAACTTAATCCAGTTATCTCCAACTGCTGGTTCTTCTTCCTTCGCCACAGACAACACCAGCTTGACCGTCGAGTCCGCCAACTGATCACGATGCAACAAGCTGCCACCGATCATGCGTTTTTCCATGTCGCCGTTTGCATTCAAGGCTCTGCACTTAGGGATTTTCACGATGTAGCGATACGGGCCCATAGTTCTGAACAACCACTGGCATTGCCCTTCAAACACTTGAGAAATGGAAGTTTGTTGCGAGGTGTCATCTGAAATTGAGAAGTAGGCAAATTCATGTGAACCCCCGGTGTCAGGCTAGTTGTCGCCTGAGCTGATTTATCAAAACGATAGATCGGGGGCGTCAAAGAGAGCTGTAATGTCGAGCTATTCACCTGAGCGTAAAGCTGCCCTGCTGAACAAGTTACT
>NZ_JAAQWY010000103.1:0-513 GCF_012985765.1 Pseudomonas sp. WS 5071
AGGAAACCAATATCTCTTTGGAGTGAAAGCGCACATCGGTGTTGATGCCGAGTCGGGTTTGGTACATAGCCTGGTGGGCACGGCGGCCAATGTGGCGGACGTGACGCAGGTCGATCAGTTGCTGCACGGCGAGAAAACTTACGTGTGTGGCGACGTAGGTTACACCGGCGTGGACAAGCGTCCCGAGCATCAGGATCGCAAGATGATCTGGTCGATTGCCGCGCGTCCAAGTCACTATAACAAGCACGGAAAAAAGAGTTTGATCGGCGCATGCGACGCAAGATCGAATACGCCAAAGCGCAGGTGCGGGCCAAGGTTGAACATCCCTTTCGCGTGATCAAGCGCCAGTTTGGCTACACGAAAGTACGCTTTCGTGGCTTGTCGAAAAACATCGCCCAACAGACAACCTTGTTCGCATTGTCGAACCTGTGGATGGTGCGAAAACGGTTGTTGAATGCGGGAGAGGTGCGTCTGTAATGCGGGAAATAGCTGCTGCGAGGAGCGTTCAGCGGC
>NZ_JAAQWY010000016.1:0-116170 GCF_012985765.1 Pseudomonas sp. WS 5071
TTCTGGGGAAGCCATCGTATTGCGCAAATTGACAGAGTGACCGGGGTTGTAATATCAGGGAAAAAGCTACGTTAACTGTTCGCTATGTCTCCGAACAAAGTGTTCGCTATGTCCCCGGTCCATACACGGGAGAGGCTTGGGGTGAGGGTTTTAGCGCTTAACGGCGCTCGGCATTCTTGATCGAGATCTGGGTATTCAATGTCCAGAAATCGTACAGGACACCAATCAGAAACAACCCGCCCGTGAACAGGTAGATGATTCCGGTGATCCATTTACCCATGTACATGCGGTGCAGGCCGAATACCCCCAGAAACGTCAGCAGAATCCACGCCACGCTGTAGTCGGTATTACCCGATGTAAAGCGCAGGTCCGCTTCGCGGTCCATGCTCGGGATCAGGAACAGGTCAATCAGCCAGCCAATGCCCAACAAGCCCAGGGTGAAGAACCAGATGGTCCCGGTAACCGGCTTGCCGTAATAGAAGCGGTGTGCTCCCAGAAATCCGAAAATCCACAGCAAATAACCCAGTACCTTGCTGTGAGTATCGTGTTGTACATCGTCCCGATAGCCGCTCATTGATGCCCCCTTGGGTATCGATAGAAAAAATTTACAGTTTTTTTGTGACTTTTTTACTGTCTCGCAACAGGTAAAAGTCTGTTGCAGGATTTCGCGCAAACCCTTGTGCTATCTGGCCTGCGCAGTCGTCATGTGACAATTTGCCACTGCTTTGGCGGTTTTTGACCCCCCGGTCCAATCGACAAACGGCCTGAGAAAGGACCTAAAAGCTGTTATAAAGTTGCGCGCTTAACCACATAGAGCCCTGCCGAATGCGTCCTTTATTCAAGACATGGCTAACCATTTGCCTATTACTGCCACTGGCCGCCCACGCCACCAATCGTGAGCAACGTCTTCCTTCAGGCTTCACCGGTTACACCGCAAAGTCATCTGCGAGTGCTCCGTTTGTTGCCTCTAACAGCAAAACCGTAACACGTCCGACCTCCAGTAAAGTTCATCGCAAAGCCCCCGGCAAAATTGCGCCCCCTGCTCTGGTAGCGGCCAACAAACAAAGCAGCACCGTGCTGAGCCGTGCAGTCAACGTGCTGGGTACGCCTTATCGTTGGGGCGGCAGCAGCCCAAGTAAAGGCTTTGATTGCAGCGGATTGGTCAAATACGCGTTCAATGATGTCGCGGCGGTCAATCTGCCCCGCAGCTCCAGCGCCATGGCCAGCGGCCACGGCCAGAAAGTCGACCGCAAGGACTTGAAGCCCGGCGACCTGCTGTTTTTCAACATCAAGAGCCGCAAGGTCAACCATGTAGCCATTTACCTGGGCAATGACCGGTTTATCCATGCGCCACGTCGCGGCAAGTCGGTGACCATCGACACACTGAAAAAACCGTACTGGCAGAGCCACTATGTGGTCGCCAAGCGCGTATTGCCTAAAGAGCAAACCAACCTGCGGGTTGCGCAGCGCTAACTGGCATCGTTGAAGAGCAGCGCAAGGCTGCTCTTCAACGATTACAGGTCAATGATTCCCCTCTCCTGCAAGCGTTTCACACTCATGTCCAAAGTCAGCATGCCGACCGCTGCACTGGTCTGGATGACGGACGCCATTTGCGCCACTTTGTTTTCCCGAATCAGGTTCCTGATCGCAGGCGTGCCAAGCATGATTTCGTGTGCCGCAATGCGCCCGCCGCCTTTTTTCTTGAGCAACGTCTGACAGACCACTGCCTGCAGTGATTCAGACAACATCGCCCGCACCATGGCTTTTTCTTCTGCCGGAAACACATCGACGATACGGTCAATGGTTTTGGCCGCACTGGGCGTGTGCAACGTGGCGAACACCAGGTGTCCGGTTTCCGCAGCAGTGAGGGCCAAGCGGATGCTGTCGAGGTCGCGCATTTCACCCAGCAGAATCACGTCCGGGTCTTCACGCAGTGCTGAGCGCAGTGCGTTGGCGAAACTGTGGGTGTCACGGTGCACTTCGCGCTGGTTGATCAGGCAGCGGCGCGATACGTGGATGAATTCAATCGGGTCTTCAATGGTAAGGATGTGTTGCTGACGCGTGCTGTTCAGGTGATCGATGATGGCGGCCAACGTGGTGGTTTTGCCTGAGCCCGTCGCGCCGGTGATCAAGACCAAACCGGAGGGCAGGCCGAACAGCGGGCTCAGGACGTGTTCCAAACCCAGTGATGCCAGGCTCGGCACCGTCGCGCCAATACTGCGCATCACCGCAGCGGGGCCATGCTGTTGCCTGAAGGCATTCACTCGAAACCGCCCCAGCCCCGGCGCGGTGTATGAAAAATCAGCTTCGTGGGTTGCCTCAAAGGCACCCCGCTGCGACTCATTCATCATGCTGTGGATAAGTTCGTGTACACGCTGCGCACTCACGCTCGGCAGCTCGCAACGCTGCATGTCGCCATCTATGCGCAGCATCGGCACCATGCCCGCAGACACGTGCACGTCCGATGCTCCGCGTTCTACGCATAAGGCCAACAGGTCGGCGATATCCATCCCCCCTCCCAATTCCAGTAGAATGCCGCAGACTTTCACCACGGCGGGCTTAATTGAATGTCCACGATAGCTGACAACATTGCTCAGGTTGAGGCGCGCATCCGCGCAGCCGCACTGGCTGTGCAACGCGATGTAACGAGCGTTCACTTACTGGCGGTCAGCAAGACCAAACCCGCCGCCGCGCTGCGTGAAGCATATGCCGCCGGGCTCCGCAACTTTGGCGAAAACTACCTGCAGGAAGCGCGCGCCAAACAGGTCGAATTAGCTGACCTGCCCTTGTGTTGGCACTTCATCGGCCCCATTCAATCGAACAAGACGCGTGACATCGCTGAGCATTTTGCGTGGGTGCACTCCGTAGACCGCCTTAAAATTGCTCAGCGTCTGTCGCAACAGCGGCCAAATGAGCTGCCACCGTTGAACATTTGCATTCAGGTGAACGTCAGCGGCGAGGCCAGCAAGTCCGGGTGTACCCCGACGGACCTGCCCGCGCTGGCGGAAGCGATCAATGGGTTGCCGCGCTTGAAGCTGCGCGGGCTGATGGCGATTCCAGAGCCTACCGACGACCGCGCCGAACAGGACGCAGCGTTTGCGAAAGTCCGTGAACTGCAACACAGCCTGGACATGGGGCTCGACACACTTTCGATGGGCATGAGCCACGACCTTGAGTCGGCCATTGCCCAAGGTGCCACTTGGGTGCGGATCGGTACTGCACTGTTTGGCGCTCGCGACTACAGTCAGGCCTGAAAAGGTCTGCCTCACACTTATAAGGATCTGTCATGAGCAAGACGCGTATTGCCTTTATCGGAGCCGGGAACATGGCTTCCAGCTTGATTGGCGGCCTGCTGGCCAAAGGTCTGGACGCAGCACAGATCCGCGCCAGCGATCCTGGCGCCGAGACCCGCGCCAACGTAGCGGCTGAACACGGCATCGAATTGTTCGCTGATAACGCCCAAGCCGTTCAGGACGCTGACGTGATTGTGATTGCGGTCAAGCCGCAGGCCATGAAAGCTGTGTGCCAAGACCTGCAACCGCACCTCAAACCCAAGCAACTGCTGGTGTCGATTGCTGCCGGTATCACCTCTTCCAGCCTGCTGCAGTGGCTGGGCACGCAACCGTTGGTGCGCTGCATGCCCAACACGCCTGCCTTGTTGGGCAAGGGTGTCAGCGGTCTGTACGCCACTGATGACGTCACCCAAGAGCAACGCGCGATGGCCGACGAGTTGTTGAGCGCTGTGGGCGTTGTGGTCTGGGTCGAGAAAGAAGCCCTGATCGATGCGGTAACAGCAGTATCGGGCAGCGGCCCGGCGTATTTCTTCCTGTTGATTGAAGCCATGACCAACGCGGGCGTGAAGCTGGGCCTGAGCCATGACGTCGCGGAGAAACTGGCCGAGCAAACAGCGCTGGGCGCCGCCTGCATGGCTGTTGACAGTGATGCCGACGCGGCCGAGTTGCGTCGTCGCGTGACCTCGCCAGCAGGCACCACTGAAGCTGCAATCAAGTCATTCCAGGCCAGTGGTTTTGAAGCCACGGTCGAAAAAGCATTGAGTGCCGCCGCGCACCGCTCGGCCGAAATGGCCGAACAACTGGGTCAATAAAGGAGCAAATGATGTCAGGACTTAATGGCGCTGCCATTTTTGTGGTTCAAACCCTGGGCAGCCTGTATTTGCTGGTCGTGCTGTTGCGATTCATCCTGCAACTGGTACGCGCCAACTTCTACAACCCGATCTGCCAGTTCATCGTCAAGGCCACGCAAACCCTGCTCAAGCCAATGCGCCGCGTGATTCCAAGCATTTTCGGCCTGGACATGTCGTCGCTGGTGCTGGCCATTCTGGTGCAAATGGTGGTGTTCGCCATCGTGCTGACCTTGAGTTACATCCCGTTCAACATCCTCGAGCTGCTGCTGTGGTCGATCATCGGTGTGACGGCGCTGTTCCTGAAGGTGTTCTTCTTCGCCATGATCATCAGCGTGATTCTGTCGTGGGTGGCACCGGGCAGCACCAGCCCCGGCGCCGAACTGGTCAATCAGATCACCGAGCCAGCCCTGGCCCCGTTCCGTCGCTTTCTGCCGAACTTGGGCGGTCTGGATATCTCGCCGATCCTCGCGTTCATGGTTATCCAACTGATCCAGAGCTACGTGATCCCGCCATTGGCCATGTACGTCGATATGCCGCCTGAGCTGTTCGGCCTGATCTGATGAGTTATTTCCGCTGGGACGGTGACGACCTGATTCTTGACTGTCATTTGCAACCCAAGGCCAGCAGCGATGAGTTCGCTGGCCTGCACGGTGACCGCCTGAAAATCCGTCTCACCGCCCCGCCGGTTGAAGGCAAGGCCAACGCCCATTTGATGGCCTTTCTTGCCAAAGCGTTCGGCATTTCTAAAAGTCAGGTCAGCCTGATCAGTGGCGAGCTCAACCGACAGAAACGGGTACGCCTGCACAGCCCCAAAAAACTGCCGGTGCTTCCCGGGTTGATCCGTCCCGACCTCTGACGCCAAACCCGTTTGCGCAGGCTGCGACAGGCTGTAAAACGGCCTTTAGGGCAGCATGGCTGCGCTGCCAAAGGGTTTTGCACCATTGCTTGCCGCTCGCTGCCCCGCTCATTAGACTTACGCCTCATTTAAATGAGAGCAGGGTCGATGCCAGCTGCCTTTCCCCCCGATTCCGTTGGTCTGGTTGTGCCGCAAGTTGCACATTTCAGCGAACCGCTGGCACTTGCGTGCGGCCGCTCACTGCCAGCCTATGACCTGATTTACGAAACCTACGGCCAGCTCAATGCGTCGGCCAGCAATGCCGTGCTCATTTGCCACGCGCTGTCAGGCCATCATCACGCCGCCGGGTATCACAGCGTCGACGACCGCAAGCCTGGCTGGTGGGACAGCTGTATTGGTCCCGGCAAGCCCATCGACACCCACAAATTCTTCGTGGTCAGCCTCAACAACCTCGGCGGTTGTAACGGCTCGACCGGCCCGAGCAGCATCGACCCTGAAACCGGTCGCCCATTTGGCGCATCGTTCCCCGTGTTGACCGTTGAAGACTGGGTGCACAGCCAGGCCCGCCTGTCTGACCGCCTGGGCATTTCACAGTGGGCAGCCGTCATTGGTGGCAGCCTGGGCGGGATGCAGGCATTGCAGTGGAGCATCAGCTACCCCGACCGCCTGCGCCATTGCCTAGCCATCGCCTCGGCACCGAAGCTCTCGGCACAAAACATCGCGTTCAACGAAGTCGCGCGTCAGGCCATCCTCACCGACCCTGAATTCCACGGCGGGTCGTTTCAGGAACAGGGCGTCATCCCCAAACGCGGCTTGATGCTGGCGCGTATGGTCGGTCACATCACGTACCTGTCGGATGACTCGATGGGCGAAAAATTCGGACGCGGCCTGAAGAACGAAAACCTTAACTACGACTTTCACAGCGTCGAGTTTCAGGTTGAGAGCTATTTGCGCTACCAGGGCGAAGAGTTCTCCGGGCGTTTCGATGCCAACACCTATTTGCTGATGACCAAGGCGCTGGACTACTTCGACCCGGCGGCGAACTTCGATGACGATCTGGCCAAAACCTTCGCTGGCGCCAAGGCACGCTTTTGCGTGATGTCGTTCACCACTGACTGGCGCTTCTCGCCCGCCCGCTCGCGGGAGCTGGTGGATGCGTTGATGGCGGCCAAAAAGGACGTGTGCTACCTGGAGATCGATGCGCCGCAAGGCCATGACGCCTTCCTGATCCCGATCCCGCGCTACCTGCAAGCCTTCAGCAACTACATGAACCGTATTGAACTGTGAGAACGCCATGAGAGCCGACCTGGAAATCATCCAAGACTGGATCCCCGCCGGCAGCCGTGTGCTCGACCTCGGCTGCGGTGATGGCGAATTACTGAGCTGGCTGCGCGACAACAAGCAAGTCACCGGCTACGGCCTGGAAAACGACCCGGACAACATTGCGGAGTGTGTCGCAAAAGGCATCAACGTTATCGAACAGGATCTCGACAAAGGGCTGGGCAACTTTGCCAGCAACAGTTTCGACATCGTGGTCATGACCCAAGCGTTGCAAGCCGTGCACTACCCCGACCGGATCCTCGACGAAATGCTGCGGGTTGGCCGTCAATGCATCATCACCTTCCCGAACTTCGGACACTGGCGCTGCCGATGGTATCTGGCCAGTAAAGGCCGCATGCCTGTTTCCGAGTTCTTGCCGTACACCTGGTACAACACGCCGAACATTCACTTCTGCACCTTTGAAGACTTCGAAGCACTGTGCCGTGAGCGTGAAGCGCAGGTCATCAACCGTCTTGCCGTAGATCAACAACACCGACACGGGTGGGCGAGCAAGTTATGGCCTAACCTGTTGGGCGAGATTGGCATTTACCGTGTCAGCAGTCCTGGCCTTCAGGACCATAACGTCGCGGTTTAACAGGTTCGTTCAAAGGAGAAAGACAATGGGTCGTATTGGATTACTAGTGCTTTCAATGTGTTTTGGCGCGCAGGCCATGGCGGCCGACGTCAATCCTGCCCAACGGCAGCAGACGTTTGGTGACATGACGGTGTATTACAACGCGTTCCCGTCTACGTTCCTGACGCCTGAAATTGCAAAAAAAGTTGAGGTTTCGCGCGGCAAGCAAAACGCAGTGCTGAACATCACCATCAACAAAGCAGGCAAAAATATTCCGGCCAATGTGCAGGGCACCTTTAAAACCGGTGATAAAGAGTCAAAAAGCCTGAATTTCCGCCAAGTCGGTCAAGATGGGGAAATCAACTATCTGGCGCAATTTCCTGTCACAGGCCCGCAAACCTTCACGTTCAACGTGACGGTAAAAGCTGGCGGGGCGAGCGCTGAAACAATCGAATTTACTCAAATGGTCGCACCAATCGAATGATGAACTTCACGCAACTGGTACTCGCCAGTCACAACGCAGGCAAACTCAAAGAACTTCAGGCCATGCTCGGCGAGTCGGTGCAGTTGCGCTCGATTGGAGAGTTCAGCAGCGTCGAGCCGGAAGAAACCGGCTTGTCGTTTGTTGAAAACGCCATTCTTAAAGCCCGCAATGCAGCGCGCATTTCCGGTCTGCCTGCGCTGGCGGACGACTCGGGGCTGGCGGTGGACTATCTTGGCGGCGCACCCGGCATTTACTCTGCCCGCTATGCCGATGGCCAGGGCGATGCGGCGAACAACACCAAACTGCTCGACGCCCTCAAAGACGTACCTCAAGCCGAACGAGGCGCCCAGTTTGTCTGCGTGCTGGCCTTGGTCCGCCACGCTGACGATCCGTTGCCGATCCTCTGCGAAGGCTTGTGGCACGGGCGCATTCTGCCCGCTGCCAGCGGTGAGCATGGCTTTGGCTACGACCCGCTGTTCTGGGTGCCTGAGCGCAACTGCTCCAGCGCCGAACTCAGCCCGTCGGAAAAGAACCAGCTCAGTCACCGGGCTCGTGCCATGGCTTTGCTGCGCCAGCGTCTGGGCCTGAAATGACCCACGACACACCTCCCCAGCCGCTCTACCTCGGAGCGGCTGGCTTTTCTCAGCAGGCGCCCCGAGCGCCACTGACGCAACTGCCGCCGCTGTCGCTGTATATCCACATCCCGTGGTGCGTGCGCAAATGCCCGTATTGCGACTTCAATTCCCATACCGCCAGCCCGGTGCTGCCCGAAGAAGCGTATGTGGACGCGCTGCTGGCCGATCTCGATCAGGACCTGCACGCGGTGTATGGGCGCGAGCTGAGCTCCATTTTCTTTGGTGGCGGCACTCCCAGCCTGTTCAGCGCCCAGGCGTTGGGGCGTCTGCTCAAGGGTGTTGAAGCACGCATTCCGTTCGCCAGCGATATCGAGATCACCCTCGAGGCCAATCCCGGCACGTTCGAGCAGGAAAAGTTCGTGGCCTACCGCGCACTGGGAATCAATCGACTGTCGATTGGTATCCAGAGTTTTCAGCAAGAAAAACTCAAGGCGCTGGGGCGTATCCATAACGGCGACGAAGCCGTGCGGGCCGCCGGCATGGCGCGTCAGGCCGGGTTTGACAACTTCAACCTGGACTTGATGCACGGCTTGCCCGATCAGTCGCTGGACGACGCCCTGAGCGACCTGCGCCAGGCCATTGCCCTCAAGCCGACACATCTGTCGTGGTATCAGCTAACCCTTGAGCCCAACACGGTGTTCTGGAACCAGCCGCCAACCCTGCCGGAAGACGACACGCTGTGGGACATTCAAGAGGCGGGGCAAGCCCTGCTCGCCGAACACGGCTACGCACAGTACGAAGTGTCGGCCTACGCCCAGCCCGGCCGAGCTGCGCGGCATAACCTCAATTACTGGAGCTTTGGCGACTTCATTGGCATTGGCGCCGGTGCCCATGGCAAGTTGAGCCATCCCGACGGCCGCATCGTGCGCACCTGGAAAACCCGCCTGCCAAAGGACTACCTCAATCCAACGAAGAACTTTCAGGCTGGCGAGAAAATACTGACTGCCGAAGAGCTACCGTTTGAGTTTCTAATGAACGCCTTGCGCCTGACAGACGGCGTTGATTCAGCCCTTTATCCGCTGCGTACGGGCCTTCCCCTCGACAGCTTGAACGCCGGGCGCGACGCCGCCGAACAAAGTGGCTTATTGCAGGTCGAACCGACACGCCTGGCGGCGACTGCCCGAGGCCAGCTGTTTCTCAATGACCTGTTGCAGCATTTTTTGACCTAAGGAAATCGAATGGACTTGGTACTCGACCTGCTTGCCACGGTATCGCGCTGGAGCCGCAGCCACCTTTCAGAGATCTCTCTGGCATTGATTGGCTGTTTGCTGGTGCTGTTTGGCGCTGACTTCAAGAGCTGGGTCGAGCAACGTCTGGGCAGTATCGCCGGTGCCTTGCGCGTCCCGCTGATGGCATTGCTGTGCCTGATCGGTAGCGGCGCAGCATTGATCTACGCAACGCCGTGGGTCGAGCGCGGCCTGAGCCAGTTCAACAACTACAGCCTGGCGCCGGTACTGGTTGTGGTGCTGGTGCTGATCGGCGTGGTGGCTGATCGTCGTTAACACGTGACTGGCAGCGATGGCCGGGGTGTCGCAACCCCGCAGAAAGCAGCAGATTGCGGGCTACGCTTGGGTATCGCTTGATACGTGAGCCCTGCCCATGCCGAAGCTTTTGAATGGCAATCTTGATGCGCTGAAAGTGGTGTTGGCGATCTGTGTCGTTGCACTGCATTGCAAGGTACTCGGCGGCAATGACACGGCCGTCGGTTACATGCTGGGCAACGGGCTGTTTCGGGTCGCGGTCCCCGTCTTCTTTATCATCAACGGCTACTACCTGTTCCACACCCTCAACGAAGGCCACTCATTCGGTAAGTGGTTCAAGCGCGGACTGTGGATGTACCTCTTCTGGATGCTGGTCTACAGCCCCTTTTATGTCGACCCCGCGACGCTGGGCTCTCTAAAAGGCGTGCTCGGGATCATCAAGTCGTTGCTGATCGGCTATTTCCACCTCTGGTATCTGGTGGGCATGCTCGGCGGTGGACTGATGCTGTATGCACTGCGTAAAACGTCGACTCAGCGGCTGGTCACACTGGCCCTGATCGCCTATATGATCGGCCTGACGCTGCAATATGCGCGTGTTTATTACGTGCTACCCAACCCCTTCCTGCAACACTTCAATCAAAACGACTATGCCGCCCGTAACTTCCTGTTCATGGGTTTCCCGTTCATGTGCATGGGGTTTGTGTTTGCCAGGCATCAGGTCGCACAAACAGTGAAACGCCCTTGGGTGTGGGGCTGGCTGGTGGCCGGTACGGCACTGATGCTGACCGAGTCGTACATCAATTACTCGCTGCAGGCCAATCCGCAGGTGTATTTCGACTTCATGTTTTCATTGCCCATTCTCACCCCCGCCTTGTTTCTACTGGCGTGCGTGTATTTTCGGGCGTCCACCCGCAACACTGCGGCCAAGGTGTCTTCGGCGGTGTATTACATCCACCCGATGTTTATTTTGGGGGCACTGGCGGTCGGCATGGCGTACGGCAACCTGCTAGCGCTCGTGGTCATCGCCTTGGCGCTGGCAGCCGCCCCGGTGCTGATTCTACTGAGCAAACGCGTAAGGTTTGTTTTGTGATGCAGTGCGACGGACGTCGCCTAAAGAAACTGGCCCCCGAACGGAGGCCAGTCATTGAAAAACGGCTTAGGCCAATTTTTCGAACTTCAAGTCCCACACGCCGTGCCCAAGGCGTTCGCCGCGGCGTTCGAACTTGGTGACCGGGCGCTCAGGAGGGCGCGGTACGCAACGGCCGTCTTCGGCCAGATTGCGGTAACCCGGTGCCACGTTCATGACTTCCAGCATGTACTCGGCATAGGGTTCCCAGTCGGTGGCCATGTGCAACACACCGCCTGCCTTGAGCTTGGAACGCACCAGTTCGGCGAACGATGCCTGCACAATGCGACGCTTGTGGTGGCGACTCTTGTGCCATGGGTCCGGGAAGAAAAGCAACAGACGGTCCAGGCTGTTATCGGCTACACAGCGCGTCAAGACCTCGATGGCGTCGCAATCGTACACACGCAGATTGGTCAGGCCCTGTGTCAGCACGCCATTAAGCAATGCGCCCACGCCCGGACGGTGAACTTCAACCCCGATAAAATCCTGCTCCGGCGACGCTGCCGCCATCTCCAGCAGGGAATGCCCCATGCCAAAGCCGATTTCCAGCGTACGCGGCGCAGAACGGCCAAAGACCTGATCAAAATCGACCGGCGCATCAGCCAGTGGCAAAACGTACAACGGCGCACCTTGATCGAGGCCGCGTTGCTGGCCTTCAGTCATGCGCCCGGCGCGCATGACAAAGCTCTTGATGCGACGGTGCTGGCGATCTTCGCCTTCTTCCGGGGTTGGGGTATCGAGTGGTTCAGTCATCAGGGGCTCTTACTTGATCAGACCATCCAGCGGCGAGGAGGCGCTGGCATAGAGTTTTTTCGGCATACGACCGGCCAGATAGGCCAGACGACCTGCCTCAATGGCGTATTTCATGGCCTGGGCCATGAGGATCGGGTGCTGGGCATTGGCGATGGCCGAATTCATCAGCACCGCTTCGCAGCCCATTTCCATGGCGATTGTCGCGTCGGAGGCCGTGCCCACGCCCGCGTCCACCAGCACCGGAATGTTGGCTTCTTCAAGGATGACCCGCAGGTTATACGGGTTGCAGATGCCCAAACCGCTGCCAATCAGGCCAGCCAGAGGCATCACGGCCACGCAGCCCATGGCTTCAAGCTCACGGGCGATGATCGGGTCATCACTGGTATAAACCATCACGTCGAAACCTTCCTTGACCAGTACTTCAGCGGCCTTGAGGGTTTCGATCACGTTGGGAAACAGGGTTTTCTGGTCGGCCAGCACTTCAAGCTTGACCAGGTTATGGCCATCGAGCAGCTCACGGGCCAGACGGCAGGTGCGCACCGCTTCAATGGCATCGAAGCAGCCGGCCGTGTTCGGCAAGATGGTGTAGCGGTCTGGCGGCAACACATCGAGCAGGTTCGGTTCACCGGGGTTCTGACCGATGTTGGTGCGACGCACGGCGACCGTAACGATTTCAGCACCCGAGGCCTCAATGGCCAGGCGGGTTTCTTCGAGGTCGCGGTATTTGCCCGTGCCCACCAGCAAACGAGACTGGTAGGTACGGCCGGCCAGGGTAAACGGCTTGTCGCTGCGAACATTGCTCATCGGTAAACCTCTTGAATGTGGATTATCAGTGGCGCTGCGGGGAAGGAACGTCGGCCCGAGGGCTAGCCGCCACCGATGGCGTGGACCACTTCGACCTGATCGCCCTCTTTGAGCACAGTTTCTGCGTGCTGGCTGCGCGGGACGATGTCCAGATTTAGCTCAACCGCCACCCGACGTCCGGCCAATTCACGACGCGCCAAAAGGCCTGCGACGGTCTCGCCATCCGGCAGTTCAAAAGATTCACCGTTCAACTGAATGCGCATGCGCGACGCTGCCTTCATTTTTAGGGGGCCAGCATTCTAGCCCGATCCGTCAGGTCGACCCAAGCCATTCATCTTGCGCCCTCAGCTCAGGCGCCAGGCGGCCAGTCCCAGACACAGCCAGCCCGCCAAAAAAGCCACGCCGCCAATGGGGGTGATGATCCCCAGCTTGGCAATACCGCTCATCGTCAGCAAGTACAAACTCCCGGAAAACAACACAATTCCCAGCGCGAAACAGAAGCCTGCCCACGTCACCAGGCGGCTTTGCAACTGGGTTGCCAGCAACGCCACGCCCAACAGTGCAAGGGTGTGCACCAGTTGATAGGTCACGCCTGTATGAAAAATAGCCAGGTATTGTTCGGTCAAGCGGCCTTTCAAACCGTGCGCTGCAAAGGCGCCCAGCGCCACACCGGTGAATCCAAAGAACGCAGCCAACATTAGAAAAACGCGCAGCATGGGTCACTCCCGTCAGGGTCATCGAATGGCACAGGGTCTGTATAATGGCCCGCTCAACGGGTTCGGCCAAGCCATCTATGCTGCGTTTACTGGTTCATCGTTTGCTCAAAGCCCTGCTGTGGTTCGCTGCCGGCAGTGCATTGCTGGTGCTGATTTTCCGCTGGGTGCCACCGCCGGGCACTGCGCTGATGGTAGAGCGCAAGGTTGAATCGTGGTTCGACGGCCAGCCCATCGACCTGCAACGCAGCTGGCGGCCATGGGACGAGATCTCCAATGACCTGAAAATCGCCGTAATTGCCGGCGAGGACCAGAAATTTGCCGAGCATTGGGGCTTTGACGTGAGTGCCATTCGCGCCGCGTTCGAGCACAACGAGCGCGGAGGCAAGTTGCGCGGAGCCAGCACCCTTAGCCAGCAAGTGTCCAAAAACCTGTTTCTATGGTCAGGCCGCAGTTGGCTGCGCAAGGGGCTGGAAGCCTGGTTCACTGGGCTGATCGAAGTCCTGTGGCCCAAGCAACGGATTCTTGAGGTTTACCTCAACAGCGCCGAGTGGGATGACGGCGTGTTTGGCGCCGAAGCCGCCGCACAACACCACTTTGGCGTGAGCGCTGCCCGGTTGAGCCGTCAGCAGGCAAGCCAATTGGCCGCGGTATTGCCGAACCCGCGCAACTGGAGCGCCGGTCGCCCATCTGCGTATGTGAGCACGCGTGCGGCCTGGATACGCCAGCAAATGCGTCAATTGGGCGGGGACAGTTATCTGGACACCCTGAACAACTCACGCCAGGCGCCTTGGGCCTTGTAACCGCTGACTGGCAGCACCTCAGCGTTATGCGCAAACAAAAACGCCCCGACTCAGCGGGGCGTTTTTTTGTCGGCCGATTTACGCGGCAATCGACAGTTTGAGCTTGTTCATCGCACTTTTTTCAAGCTGACGAATACGCTCGGCAGACACGTTGTACTTTTGTGCCAGGTCATGCAGCGTGGCTTTCTCTTCAGCCAGCCAGCGCTGATAGAGAATGTCGCGGCTGCGTTCGTCCAGCACTTCCAGCGCTTCGTGCAGGTTGCTGGTGGAGTTATCGGTCCAGTCAGCATCTTCCAGTTGACGCGCCGGGTCGTAGCGGTGGTCTTCCAGGTAGTTGGCTGGCGACTGGAACGCACTGTCATCGTCAGCTTCTGCAGCCGGGTCGAACGCCATGTCATGGCCGGTCAACCGGCTTTCCATCTCACGCACTTCGCGAGGTTCAACGCCAAGGCTCTCGGCCACGCGATGAACTTCGTCGTTGTTCAACCACGCCAGACGTTTTTTCTGACTGCGCAGGTTGAAGAACAATTTACGCTGGGCCTTGGTGGTCGCGACTTTCACGATCCGCCAGTTACGCAGGATGAACTCGTGAATTTCGGCCTTGATCCAGTGCACAGCAAACGACACCAGACGCACACCCATTTCAGGGTTGAAGCGTTTTACCGCTTTCATCAGGCCAACATTGCCTTCCTGGATCAGGTCGGCCTGTGCCAGACCATAGCCCGAATAACTACGAGCAATGTGTACTACAAAACGCAGGTGGGCGAGCACCATCTGCCGAGCCGCCTCAAGATCCTGCTCATAATAGAGACTCTCGGCCAGTTCACGCTCCTGCTCCGGCGTCAGCAGTGGAATGCTGTTCACGGTGTTTACGTAGGCCTCAAGGTTCGCACCAGGGACTAACGCATACGCAGGTTGCAAAGAAGTGGTCATACGAAAAACCTCCGACTCACATAACTCGTGCAGTTCAGCACTGCGAAAATTGACCGGGAACCACAAAAAAAGTTCCCACATAAGCTGAAAAGGTCAACAGGTAAAAATGAAACTACTTGGGTGAAAGCTCACGTAAATGCCGTGCTACCGCAATCCATGCACCGATATACCCTAACAGTACCGCGCCAAGCAAGAGCGACAGACCGTCGGCAACAGGCACGCCCGCGAGGGCAAAATCGCTGCCATAAAGCCCGGCCAGCCCGACAACCGCGTCATTGAGCCAGTTCAGGCCGAAAGCCAAAACGCCCCACGAAAGTACACCGGCACCAAAGCCATAAAGCGCGCCCATATATAGAAACGGCCTACGTACATAGCTATCAGTACCGCCGACCAGCTTGGTGACTTCAATCTCGACCCTGCGGTTCTCAATATGCAGCCGAATCGTATTACCGATAACCAGCAGCAGGGCTGAGACCAGCAGCACCGTCAAACCAAATACAAACCGGTCACCCAATTTGAGGATGGCCGCCAGACGCTCAACCCAGACTAGATCAAGTTGCGCCTGTTGCACCTTCGGCAATTCCGAAAGTCGCTCCCGAAGGGCTTCAAGGGTGGCTTTATCGACCTCATTCGGGGTCACCAGCACCACACCCGGCAACGGGTTGTCCGGCAGCTCTTTAAGGGCTTCGCCCAGCCCTGACTGCTGCTGGAACTCTTCGAGGGCTTGTTCGCGGCTGATAAATTCAGCATCCGCGACACCCGCCATACCTTTTATCTGATTGCTCAGTTGCGCGCCCTGATCGCCTGTGGCGTCCATCTGCAAGTACAACGAAATCTGTGCTGCGCGCTGCCACGAACCTCCCAGGCGCTCGACGTTGTTAAGTAACAACGACAATCCCATGGGCAAGCTCAGCGCCACGGCCATCACCAAACAGGTAAAGAAGCTACCGATCGGCTGCTTCCCCAAACGTCGCAAGCTGTCGAGCAAACTGGCGCGGTGCGCATCGATCCAGGCGTGAAACAACATGCCAAACGTCGGCCCGTCGTCTTCATCGTGCTTCTTCTTCGGCGGCTGCGGTTCGGCGGCCTTGGGCGCTACGCGCTCCGATACCTTTGGGCTGCGTGTTGCACTCATTGCCCGGCCTCCCCGTCGCCGATCAATCGCCCGCGCTGCAGGGTCAACATGCGATGACGCATACGTGCGATCAGTGCCAGGTCGTGGCTGGCAATCAATACGCTGGTGCCCAAACGGTTGATGTCTTCAAATACGCCCATGATTTCCGCCGCCAGACGCGGGTCGAGGTTGCCGGTGGGTTCATCGGCCAAGAGCAATGCTGGGCGATGCACGATGGCGCGGGCAATACCCACGCGTTGTTGCTGGCCCGTGGACAAGTCACCGGGGTACAGATCGGTTTTATCCGAAAGCGATACCCGCTCAAGCGCCGAATCAACGCGCTTGACGATTTCGGCCTTGGACAACCCCTGAATCTGCAACGGCAAGGCGACGTTGTTGAAGACGGTGCGATCAAACAGCAACTGGTGGTTCTGGAACACCACTCCGATCTGACGCCGCAAGAACGGAATCTGCGCGTTGCTGATCTGGCTCAGGTCCTGCCCGGCCAGCAGCAACCTGCCGCTGGTGGGGCGCTCCATGGCCAGCAAAAGCCGCAGTAACGTACTTTTGCCCGCGCCGGAGTGACCCGTGACAAAAAGGAATTCGCCACGGCGGACCCGAAAGCTCAGCTCGTGCAGGCCCACATGTCCATTTGGATAGCGTTTACCGACCTGCTCGAAACGAATCATGGACGCTCCCGCTCCGCAAACAGAGCCTGGACAAAGGGTTCGGATTCAAAAGTGCGCAAATCATCGATGCCTTCACCAACACCAATAAAGCGGATCGGGATACCGAATTGCTTGGCCAGGGCGAAGATCACGCCGCCTTTAGCCGTACCGTCCAGCTTAGTCAGGGCCAGACCGGTCAGCGCGACCGTCTGATTGAATTGTTTGGCCTGACTGATGGCGTTCTGGCCTGTGCCTGCGTCGAGCACCAACAACACCTCGTGCGGCGCGTCTTCGTCGAGCTTGCCGATCACGCGGCGCACTTTTTTCAGTTCTTCCATCAGGTTGTCTTTAGTGTGCAGACGCCCGGCAGTGTCCGCGATCAGCACGTCAATCCCGCGCGCCTTAGCCGCTTGTACGGCGTCGAAGATCACCGACGCGGAGTCGGCACCGGTGTGCTGTGCAATCACCGGGATGTGGTTGCGCTCGCCCCACACTTGCAACTGTTCAACCGCCGCGGCACGGAACGTATCGCCCGCTGCAAGCATGACCTTCTTGCCTTCAAGTTGCAGTTTCTTCGCCAGTTTGCCGATGGTGGTGGTTTTACCCGCGCCATTAACGCCGACGACCAGAATCACAAACGGTTTGTTTTGCGATTCGATTTTCAGCGGCTGTTCAACCGGCTTGAGCATGGCCGCCAACTCGTCCTGCAAGGACTTGTACAGCGCGTCGGCGTCAGTCAATTGCTTGCGCGCAACTTTTTGAGTCAGGTTCTTGATGATCACCGACGTGGCTTCGACACCCACATCAGCCGTCAGCAAGCGTGTTTCAATTTCTTCCAGCAAGTCATCATCGATGGCCTTTTTGCCCAGGAACAGGCTGGCCATGCCTTCACCGATGCTGGCGCTGGTTTTCGACAGACCTTGCTTGAGACGGGCAAAGAAACCGGTTTTGACTTCAGGAGCAGGTTCGGCTTTCGGGGTTGGAACCTCAATAACTGCGGGCGGCGTTTCAACTACCGGGGCAGACACCGGTGGGGACGCAACCACAGCGGGTTCGACCACTGGTTCGATGACGGGCTCGAGTTCCAGCTCTGGCTCAAGGGCAGGCACGGTCTGCTCAAGCACTTCGACCACGGGTGGCGCTGCGATCACAGGCTCTGCGACCACCTCGATTTCCGGCGCCGGAATGGGCGGCACGGTGTGCGGCGCTTGCACGTCGTCAACCAATGCCACCGGCTCTTCGGGGACGGGCAAAGGCGGCCAGGGTTCAGGAGCGGCCTTCGGCTCGACAACAGGCTCGACCACCCGCACGTCTTCAGGGGTGGGCGCCACGCTCACCGGCGCGGCTTCGATCAAGGTCTCGGGCGCGGTCTCGGGGGCCGCATCTGGCTGTTCAACGACGGCTTCCTGCGGCTTTCTGCGCAGCCATCCGAACAGGCCTTTTTTCTCGCCAGCCTTGGCTGGGTTCTTCTTGTCGTCGTTGGAACCAAACATGGAGGACGGCTATCTCATCGTAGCGAAGCGCCACTGTGGCGCCCCGGCAAATAATATTCGGTGTGAAAAAGACTGTATTTTTGTCAGCTCGTTCGCACACAACTTAGACGCGGGGTAAAAAACACCTGCGAAACTTCGTCTTTACTCGGATCTGGATCGGGAAAATCGGCAAAATTGCGAAATTTACCGGGATACATCCACACTTCCAAGCGGGCTCCTATACTGCCCGATCAAACGTCGTCTGATCGTCAAAGGCTTGATAGGCGTGGCCGCCAGTAAAACGGATCAGTATCCTAGCACCTCCTCACCCGCAGACGCTAAGGCCAAGCGGGCAGCCCTACAGGTTTAAAAACGAATGAATGCTCTAGCCCGCCGCGCTGCTGGCCTGTTGCTCAGCACAGTTTGCCTTCCACTTTCGGCCTTGGCAGCCGAGCCGCAACCCACCCATGAGTTCCGTCTGGACAATGGCCTTAAAGTCATCGTTCGCGAAGACCATCGCGCGCCGGTAGTGGTGTCGCAGGTTTGGTACAAGGTGGGTTCCAGTTACGAGACACCCGGCAAGACCGGCCTGTCCCATGCCCTTGAACACATGATGTTCAAAGGCAGCAACAAGGTCGGCCCCGGTGAAGCTTCGTTGATCCTGCGCGATCTTGGCGCCCAGGAAAACGCTTTCACCAGTGACGACTACACCGCGTATTACCAGGTTCTGGCCCGCGACCGCCTGGGCGTGGCCTTCGAACTTGAAGCCGACCGCATGGCCAGCCTGCGTCTGCCGCCCGAAGAGTTCAAACGCGAGATCGAAGTCATCAAGGAAGAGCGCCGTCTTCGCACCGATGACCAACCCATGAGCAAAGCGTACGAACTGTTCAGCGCCATGGCCTACCCGTCCAGCGGCTACCACACCCCGACCATCGGCTGGATGGTGGACCTGGAGCGCATGAGCGTCGCCGAACTGCGCGCGTGGTACGAAGAGTGGTATGCACCGAACAACGCCACGCTGGTGGTGGTCGGGGATGTGACCCCGGACGAAGTCAAAGCGCTGGCACAGCGTTATTTCGGCCCGGTGGTGAAGCGTGAAATACCGATCGCCAAGGCCCCGCTTGAACTGCCGACCCCCGGCGAGCGACTGCTCAAGGTGCATGTTCAAACCCAACTCCCGAGCCTGATGATGGGGTTCAACGTGCCGAGCGTGTCCACCGCCAAAGACCCGGTCACGGCCAACGCCCTGCGCCTGATCTCCGCCCTGCTGGACGGCGGCTACAGCGCGCGCATGCCGACTCAACTGGAACGCGGTGAAGAACTGGTCTCCGGCGCTTCGTCGAGCTACGACGCGTTCACCCGCGGCGACAGCCTGTTCCTGCTCAGCGCCATGCCCAACGGCCAGAAGAAGGTCACCATGGCGCAGGCCGAAGCTGGCCTGTGGCGTTTGCTCGACGACCTGAAAAAGACGCCGCCAACCCCTGAAGAACTGGAACGCGTTCGCGCTCAAGTGATCGCGGGGCTGGTTTACGAGCGTGACTCGATCACCTCGCAAGCCACGTCCATCGGCCAGCTCGAAACCGTTGGTTTGTCCTGGAAGCTGATGGACACCGAGCTGCAAGACCTGCAAAAAGTGACCCCGGCTGACATCCAGCAAGCCGCCCGCACCTATTTCACTCGCGACCGTCTGAGCGTTGCGCACGTACTGCCCGAGGAGAAAACCCATGAGTGAGCGTAAAGGTCCCCGCTACGCCCTGCTCGGCTTGAGCGCCGCTGTTCTGGTCGGCGCACTCGGCTACTATTTCGCCAGCCCGCCTGAGTCTGTGGCCAGCCCGGCGCTGGAAAACGCCAAGACCGAGCACAAGCTGGAGTCGCTGGCGGAACTGGACGGCAAGGCGCCCAGCCACCGCGCCATGAATGTACAAACCTGGAAAACCGCCGAAGGCGCCAAGGTCCTGTTTGTGGAAGCGCGCCAGTTGCCGATGTTCGACCTGCGCGTGACCTTCGCCGCGGGCAGCAGCCAGGACGACAACACCCCGGGGCTGGCGCTGCTGACCAACGCCATGCTCAATGAAGGCGTTGCCGGTAAAGATGTCGGCGCAATCGCCCAAGGGTTTGAGGGTCTGGGAGCCGACTTCGGCAATGGCGCCTATCGCGACATGGCTGTAGCTTCCCTGCGCAGCCTGAGCGACCCGGCCAAACGCGCCCCTGCGTTAAACCTGTTCGCTGAAGTGATTGGCAAACCGACCTTCCCCGCCGACTCGCTTGCCCGCATCAAAAACCAACTGCTGGCCAGCTTTGAGTTCCAGAAGCAGAACCCCGGCAAACTGGCCAGCGATGAGCTGTTCAAGCGCCTGTACGGCAACCACCCGTATGCGCACGCCAGCGACGGCAATGCAGAAACCGTGACGTCAATTACTGTCGACCAGCTCAAAGCCTTCCACAACAAGGCTTATACCGCGGGCAACGCCGTGATCGCGATCGTCGGGGACCTGTCGCGCGAAGAAGCCCAAGCCATGGCCGCCCAGGTATCGGCCGCACTGCCAAAAGGCCCGGCACTGCCAAAAACCGTGCAGCCGACCGAACCCAAGCCGGGTGCAACCCACATCGAGTTCCCGTCCAAGCAAACCCACTTGCTGCTGTCGCAGTTGGGTATTGACCGCGACGACCCGGACTACGCAGCTCTCTCGCTGGGTAATCAGGTGCTCGGCGGTGGCGGTTTCGGAACGCGACTGATGACTGAAGTGCGCGAGAAACGCGGCCTGACCTACGGCGTGTACTCCAACTTCAGCCCGATGCAGGCCCGTGGCCCTTTCATGATCAACCTGCAAACCCGCGCAGAGCTGAGCGAAGGCACTCTCAAACTGGTGCAGGACATCCTCGCTGACTACCTCAAAGAAGGTCCGACGCAAAAAGAACTCGACGATGCCAAACGTGAACTGGCAGGCAGCTTCCCACTGTCCACTGCCAGCAACGCTGCCATCGTCGGCCAACTGGGCGCAATGGGCTTCTACGATTTGCCTTTGGACTATCTCGAAACCTTCATGCAGCAGTCCCAGAACCTGACCACCGAGCAGGTCAAGGCCGCCATGAACAAGCACCTGAGCGCCGACAAAATGGTCGTGGTGACCGCCGGCCCAACCGTGCCGCAGAAACCACTGCCGCCTCCAACCGATAAACCTTCAGAGCAACCTCTTGGGGTTCCGGAGCATTAATGGCAAAGCCTAAAAACACATCGCACTCGGGTGCGGGTCAGTTACGCATCATTGGCGGGGAGTGGCGCAGCCGCAAGCTCGACTTCCCGCACGTAGAAGGCCTGCGCCCTACACCCGACCGCGTACGTGAAACCCTGTTCAACTGGCTCGCGCCCTACATCGGCGGCGCCAAGGTACTGGACGTATTTGCCGGCAGCGGCGCCCTGTTCCTCGAAGCCATGTCCCGCGGCGCTGCCAAGGGCGTGGCGCTGGACAGCAGTCGCGATGCGATTTCCAACATCCGCGAGAACATGGGCATCCTGCGTTGCACCGTAGGCCAGGTGCAGCAGACTGACGCCCTGCGTTATCTGGATGCCACCCCCAGCGACATGTTTGATGTGGTATTCCTCGATCCGCCGTTCCACAAGGACCTGCTCAAGCCTGCCTGCGACTTGCTGGAACAGCGCGGCTGGCTGGCAGACGAGGCATGGGTCTACACCGAAAGCGAAGTGCGGCCTTCGGAACTGGGATTACCTGCCAACTGGCGCCTGCACCGCGAGCAAAAAGCCGGGGGCGTGAACTACGCCCTGTGGCAGCGTGAAGCGGCTCAGGTGCCTGCGCAACCCTAAGCGCCACTGACCTCTGTGCAGTCGCTGCCGTCCATGGCGGCAACGACTGCATGTCACCTTCGTGTTGCCACTGCCCCTATCTATATACCGCCCTGCCTTCCCGGCAACCTCGCATTCTGTTGGTTCTACCCGATCACTCTCTTTACGTGCGCATCTGCACCGATCGGCGTTATCCAAGCAACGGAATGTGAACCATGACCTCTACCCCTTCAAAACCGACTTACACCTACACCCTGGACAACGGTCTGCACGTCGTTGTGCGCCAGGATCAGCGCACCCCGTCGATCTGCGCTTCTCTGTTCCACAAGGTGGGTACCGACCATGAACGCCCGGACCAGCGCGGCCTGGCTTACCTGGCCGGTGGCGCAACCTTCAAGGACAAAGCGCTGGAGAAGCAGATCGGCGCCGTAGCCAACGGTTGGCTTGATTACCACCTCAGCACATACAGCCTTGAGGCTCCGCGGGCCGAACTGCAACCGGTTCTGGAATTACTGGCGGGCAGAATGTCGACGCCGGTACTGACCCAGGAGCGCCTCAACAAAGGCATTCTGCGCACTCGAGAACTGGAATTGAGTGAACCGTACTTCACTTCGGATCACTGGATCAGCCCGGAATTCGAACAGCTGATTTTTCCCTCGGCTGGCAAGGTCTACAAATTCGGAAACATCGATCACCTTGAGCGTATGACTGTCGCGGATGTACTGCGCTGGCATGAAGAGGGCTACGCGCCCAACAATTCGATTCTGGTCGTGGTTGGCGATATCACCCTTGAGGAAATTCAGCCTTTGGTCCAGCGCATGTTTGGCAGCGTTCCCCGCTTCAATGGCTTCACCCCGATAGAACAGCCTGCCAGCCAACCCCTTGGCGATGAACGCAGGCTCACTCAATACCTCGATACACCGAGGCCGCGCTTGCAACTGGCCTTCAATACCCCCGGCCTGGCCACCGTCGAAGACACGCGCGACATGCGCGCCTTGCAAGTGATCAGCGCATTGCTGACCAAGGGCCCTCAGGCCTGGCTCCCGAACAGGTTGTCCGGGGGCGCGGACACCCTGAGCAGCGTGATCAGCCGCTTTCCGGGCTATCGCTTGAACGATGATCTATTGCTGATCAGTGTCACCCTCGGCGAACACACGTCAGCCTCCATCGAACACGTTGAGCTGGAGGTGAAACAGCTGCTGGAAACACTCAAAAATCACGCCCAGGATACCGACATGCTGTGTTACGGCCGACATCAGGCCCTGACCTACCTTAACGATCTCGACACCCTGGAAATGCAGGCCTCCGTGATCGGCAACTTATTGGCCATCGGTCAACCCTGGACGCTGATCGATCATGAAGCCCAACAGATCCACAGCATCACGGCCGATGACATTCAGCGGGTGGCAAACGCGTACTTCACACCGCAACGCTTGAGCGTGGCGCACATCCTGCCGCGCACGTCCTGACCACCCTTGAGTAAGGCGCGCTACCTATATACCGCCTTGCCGCATTGGGGTTGATCCACCCTGTTCTGACCTACAGACAGAACACTCAAGGATCCTCCCGGATGAAACTTCCGCTCTTGGGTCGCTGGCTTATCGCCTTGTGGTTTCCAGCGACCGTTCATGCCCATTCACACCCTGTTACCCACGTTTTCACACTCGATAATGGCCTGAAGGTCGTCGTCCGCGAAGACCACCGCGCACCCGTGGTGGCATCCCAGCTTTGGTACAAAGTCGGCGCCAGCTATGAGCAGGAAGGGCAAACAGGTTTGTCCCACGCGCTGGAACATATGGTCTTCAAAGGCAGCAGCAAGTTACCTGAAGGCCAGGCCTTGAAGGTCTTTGATTCGCTGGGCGTCAGTCACCAGGCAACCACCCGTCCCGATGCCACGTTCTACACGCAGTTACAGGCGAAAAACCGGCTGGCGGTGTCGCTTGAAGTGCTTGCGGACCAGATGCGCAGCGCACGCTGGAGCGAACGCCAGTTACAGACCGAATTACAAGTCATCCAAAAGGAACGGCTGGCGACCGTCGACCACAACCTGTGGAATGTGATCAACGAACGGCTCAAAACCACGGCCCATGTAGCAAGCACGTATAAAAACCCGGTTCTGGGCTGGATGCATGACATCAAGCGTCTGCCCAACCCGGCACTCACCCAGTGGTATCAACAGTGGTACGCGCCCAACAATGCCGTTCTGGTCATCGTCGGCGATGTCACCTTGGCGCAGGTCAGGGAGGTGGTCACTGAACATTTCAGCGCGCTGGCCGCACGCACACTGCCCACGGCAAAGGCTCCCATCGAGCTGCAACGCCTTGGTCGACGCGGGCTTTACCTGGGCCTTCCCAGCCCTAATGGCAAACTGGCGATCGCGTTCAACGTGCCCAGTTTGAAAAGCGCGAAAGACCCTCAAACCGCCTTTGGCCTGCTCTTGCTCAACGAGCTACTGGCCAGCAGCAACAGCTCGCCCCTCAAAGTACGCCTGCTCCATCAACAAGGGCTGCTGGCAGGTGCTTACTCCCATTACGACTTGTTGAATCGCGGCGATGGCCTGCTCAGGATGTGGGCTGAAATCAGCCCGTCCGGCACGCACACACCCCACGACATCGAGCGCCTGATCTGGGCGCAGTTGGAGGCGCTCAAGACCACGCCGGTCAGCACTGACGTCCTGGAGCGCGCCAAACGAAGGATCGTCACCAAGCGCTTCTACGCCCACGATCAGATCGAAAAACAGGCCAGTGAAATGGGCGAGCTGGAAAGCATCGGTCTGCCGTGGTCCACCCTCGACGCGCAAGCCCGAAACCTGAACGCACTGACTGCGGCCGACATCCAGCGTCTGGCCCGAGCCTACCTCACTGAAAACAACTACAGCGCCGTTTACCTGCCAGGACCGGAGAAAAAAAATGACTGACCTGAGCCCGACGCCAACGCGTCCCTCTCGCCTGCGCACGGCACTGTCGGCGCTGATCGTGAGCCTCACACTAAACGCCGCTGCACAGGCGCTTGAGCCTGTGTCTTGGAGTTTGACGACCTTGCAACACCTTGATGACAGCCAAATCGCCAACCGCGCTCTGAAGATCCATGCCTGGACAACCCACGAAGGCACCGGGGTACTTTTTATCGAAACCCGGGAAGTTCCTGTCGTGGACATAAGCCTGCGCTTCTCTGCGGGCAGCAGCAGGGACGAGGACATGCCGGGGCGAGCCACCATGACCTTGAAACTGTTGCATCAAGGGATTGACGGTAAAGACGCCCAAACCCTTGCCGACACCTTCGATCAACTGGGCGCTCAACTGACGTCTTCTGTGGACAAGGACGAAGTGCGCGTGAACCTGCGCACCCTGAGCGACCCGCACACCCGCAGGGCTGCGGTTGAGCTGTTCACGCAACGGGTCAGTAAGCCGACGTTTGCCTCAGCGGCCACTGAGCGCATCAAGGCAACCGCACTCAACGAACTCAAGCTGGCCCGGCAAACTCCCGCGTCTGTGACCCAACAGGCCCTGCATGCACAGCTGTACGCCGGTCACCCTTACGCGAGTGCGCAGGCAGGCAACGAGCAGAGCATCGCGCAGATTGAGGTCGAACACCTGCGGGCCTTCCATCAAAAGGCCTATAGCGCCTCGAATGCCGTGCTGGTGATAGTGGGCGATATCTCGCTAGACGACGCCACAAACCTCAGCATCGCCGTGAGCCAGGCATTGCCCCAAGGGCCGAAACTGGCAGCAATCCCGCTGGCTACGGGTATTGCAACGCGACCTGCTCATGTGCACGTCGAAGCGCTTTCCGGCCAGACCCATATCATGCTGGCGCAGCCCGGCGTACCGGCCAACCACCCCGATTACGTTGCACTGCAAGTGGCCAGCCTGCTATTCGGTGGTTCCGGCAATAATCGCCTGATCAATGAGTTACGCCATAAACGCGGGTTGACCTACAGTGCAGCGTCAGCCATGCCGCTGTGGGAGGCGGGTGGCCCCTGGACCATCAGCTTGCAAACCGATCCCGCTCTGCAAGACGCCACGATCAAGCTTGTCAAAGAGGTCTTTGCCCAGTGGTTGCGCGAAGGTCCGACCGAACAAGAGCTGGCCGCCGTCAAGCGACGGCTGGCCGGCAACCTGCCGCTGACCAGCGCCAGCAACGCGCAAATGCTGGAACAGTTGCTGATCATCGGCGCACACGGGCTACCCCGGAACTTCGACGCGCTGGTCATGCAAGCGCAACAGCTGACGCCTCAGCGCATCAAAGCGGTCATAAATCGCTACTTAAAGGCCGATCAATGGGTGGTGACTAGCCTAGGCCCCACGACGGCCCAACGCCCTTTACCCGCCCTGGCGCCCTGACGTCTCGGCGCCGATCATTGCGTAGTTATGTAACGCACGGGCAGCAAGCGTTTGACTCAACCTGTCCTGACGAACAATCGTCAGGACACCCACCATGAGACCACTCCTCGCCGCACTGGTACTCGGCGTCATGTTGCAACCGCTGCTGGCATTCGCCAGCCGCCCTCCTTCGATCCATGAGTTCTTGCTCGACAACGGCCTGAAACTCATTGTTTACGAAGACCACCACGCCCCTCTGGTTCACTCCCACCTGTGGTATCGCATTGGCTCGAATCAGGAAGGTCCCGGCCAGACAGGCCTTTCACACGCTCTGGAACACATGCTGTTCAATGGCAGCAGCAAACTGTGTTCGGGCGAGTCCGCCCAGATTCTGCAAAACCTGGGCGGCAGTGAAAACGCCACGACCCTGAATGACGCGACCCTGTACTTTCATACCCTGCCGCCGTACGCGCTGGGGGTAAGTTTTGAAATATTTGCCGACCAAATGAGCACTGCGCACCTGTCAGCGGCCCAATGGAGCGGCGAGCGTGAAGTCATCAAAAACGAACGCAGCGAATCGTTTGAGAATCACCCTGTCAGACGCGCACTGGAAGTGCCACGGCGACTGGCGCTGCCTGCAAGCGCAGCGGGCAACCCGATAGTTGGATGGCGCCATGACCTGGATCGCCTGCACCCCCATGACCTTGAGCATTGGTATCGCAGCTGGTACGCCCCTAATAACGCCGTGCTCATTGTCTCGGGCGATGTGGACCCAAAGCAGGTCAAACAGCTGGCCGAGCGTTACTTCGGGAGCATTGCGCGACGGCCTTTGCCCTATCGGCCTGCCCCTATCGAGTTGTCTACACCGGGGGAACGCAGCATCACGCAATACCTGCCTCACCAACTGCCTGTGCTCTACATGGCTTTCAATGTTCCCGGTCTGAAGACTCAAGCCGACCCTAGGACCGCCCCGGCGCTGGAGTTGCTCAGCGAGTTGCTGGCAGGCGCAAACAGCGCACTGTTAAACGTTCGATTAGCGCGCAACGAAGGACTGGTGAGTGGCATTACCGTGCATTACAACGCAGTCAGCCCCGGCGATGAATTGTTCAGCATCAGGGCATTGCCTGACCTTGAGAACGCCACCTCCATTGAAGCGCTCAAAACCCGGATTATGGCCCTTCTCGACGAGTTGAAAACAACCCCGCCCAGTCAGCAAGACCTTGATCGCGCACGTATTCAGATTACGGCGCGACGGGTTTTCGATCAGGACGAGCTGCTCAATCGGGCGCTGCACCTGGGCGAACAGGAAATGGCCGACGTGCCCTGGCGCGCTGAACAGGCGAGGCTCGACACCCTGAAGTCCATAACGCCCCAAGACCTCCAGCGCGTGGTGCAACGCTTCCTCGTGACAGATCGATTAACCACCGGCTACGCGCTGCCAGAGGAGATGCCCCATGAATAATCCCAACGCCTTTACTCGTTGCGCACTGGCTTGCCTGATTACACTGCTGAGCATTGCCTTGTGTATTGGCAACTATCTGCAAGCTGCACAGAATCCTGCACCCTCGCTGCCTTTGCAATCGCTGCGCGAACTGTCAGAACCCGAAACCGCCCCCAACGCCCCGCTGATCCAGGCCTGGACACTCAGGCAAGGCACCCGCGTACTGTTTGTGGAAAATCACAACCTGCCGATGATCGACCTGAAACTTACCTTTGCCGCTGGCAGTTACCACGATGGCGATGCGCCGGGGCTGGCCGCCATGGCCCAAGCGCTTTTCGGAACGGACTCGGCCGTGAAACAAGCAACTGATATTGCCCGGGAATTCGACCGCTATGGGGTCAAAATCACCCGCGGTATCGACACTGAACACAGCTACTACACGCTCAGAAGCTTGAGCGAAGAAGCGATCTTTGCACCGGTGATGGCCCTGTTTACCGAGACCCTCTCACGCCCCAAATTCAGCCAGGAAAACCTGCACAGGATCAGGCATGCACTTGAAACAGACCTCAAGCTCCTGCAATCACTCCCTGAGTCGCGAGCGCTAACGCTACTCAAAGAAACGCTGTACGTCGATCACCCGCTGGCGCGCCCGGTGAATGGCACCCGCGAGAGCCTGCAACGCATTACGGCCAGACAGCTGCGCGACTTCTATCGTCGTGCCTATACCGCAGCGAATGCGCAATTGGTGATAGTGGGCGACCTCACGCCCGAGCAGGCGAAATTGCTCAGCCAACAGTTGGCAGACACGCTGCCCCAAGGCCCGGCACTGTCAGTCCCGCCGGGGTTTACGGCGCCGGCCCACCACGGCAAACAGCTGCACATTGAGGAGGATGCAAGTCAGACAATGCTGATGATGATGCAAAACGCCCTGCCCAATCAGCACCCCGACGCCATCGCCATGCGTATCGCCAACGTGGTGTTCAACCACGTGCTCAATGCTCAGTTGCGCGAGAAATACAGCCTTACCTATGGCGTGCTTTCCGATATCGAGCATGCGCGGGGCGCGACTGGCTGGCTGATCCAGTTCAGCGTTGCGCCTCAATACAGCCGCGAGGCCATGGCCCTGACCAAAACGCTGTTTGCGCAATTTCTCAAGGAAGGCCCCAGTGAAGAACAACTGAACACCCTTAAAAAATACCTGCGCCGTGCGTTGCCCCAATTGATGGCCACCAACAAAAATTTGCTGAACGAACTCGGGGTGATCAACCGTTTCGATCAACCGTTGGACTTCACTTACAAAACCGCTGAAATTCAAAACATGACCACTGAACAGATCAAGGCGGCCATCAATCGACACCTCGATGCTGACAGCTGGGTGAGCCTGACGCTCGGCCCCAGTGCTGAACAACAGCCCTTGCCCGATACCAGCAGCCACGCGGCCAACGCTTCTATGACCTGCAATTCGACCAATTGGGCAAGCGCGGGTCAGCACACACTGCTTGGGCACCGGTCCATGTTGTGGCAACTTAAGCACACCCCCACCCCTGTCACCGATTGAGAACTTAAGTGCGCCCCCCAGTTTCCCCTGCGTCAGCTGTTGAATCGTTTAACCCAGCTTCAGGCCTCGGCAATCCTCACCTGCAAACCTTGTGGGGGCCGTTATGGCGCACCAAACCTGTCGTTGAACACCAGCGGGAGCGACTGTGGCTCGACGATGGTGACTTTCTGGACCTGGACTGGCATGGCGCGCCATCGGCCTATCAACCGTTGGTGCTGGTACTGCATGGTCTGACCGGTTCTTCGGGGTCGCACTACATCGTGGGCCAACAATGCGCGCTGGCGGCTCAAGGCTGGGCCAGTGTGGCGTTGAACTGGCGCGGGTGTTCCGGGGAGCCCAACCTGCTGGCGCGCAGCTACCATTCCGGGGCCAGTGAAGACCTGGCCGCGGCCGTCGCGCACTTGCGGGCCCGCTTTCCACTGGCCCCGCTGTATGCCGTTGGCTACTCGCTGGGCGGCAACGTCTTGCTCAAGTATTTGGGCGAATCGGGCAACGCCAGCGGCCTGCAAGGTGCCGTCGCGGTGTCGGTACCCTTTCGCCTGGACCAGTGCGCAGACCGTATCGGGTTGGGGTTCTCGAAGGTGTATCAGGCGCACTTCATGCGCGAGATGGTGGCGTACGTCAAAAACAAGCAGCGTCGGTTTCAACACGATGCCCGGCAAGAGGGGCTGGCCACGCTTGAGAAACTGGGCCCGCTTAAGGCACTGAGCAAAATGCGTACGTTTTGGGAGTTTGATGACCGGGTCACAGCCCCGCTCAATGGCTACCTGAATGTGGACGATTATTACCGCCGCGCGTCGAGCCGTTACTTCCTCGGTGCCATTGAGACACCCACACTGATTATCCAGTCCGAAGATGACCCGTTCGTGTTCAAGCACAGCATTCCCGACGCCAGTGAGTTGTCGCCCTGCACTGAACTGGAGCTGCATACCCGAGGCGGCCATGTCGGGTTCGTGGAAGGCTCGCTCAGAACCCCGCGGTATTACCTTGAGCGCCGCATTCCCCAGTGGCTGGCCAGCCTGAAACCCGGGTCGGCGTGATGAACGCCGAGCAAGGTGAGTCAATCCGTTTCTGGCAAACAGCCCCGCTGACGGGGGTCGAATTACTCACTGCGCGCTACATCGAACACCGTTTCGTGCCCCATGTGCATGATGGCTTTGTGATTGGCATGATCATGGCCGGTGCCCAGCGTTATCGGTATCGCGGTGCTGAACACTTGGCGCCCACCGGTACGCTGGTGTTGATCAACCCCGACGAAGTGCATAACGGGCACAAAGGCCACGACGCAGGGTGGCGCTACCGCGCCTTCTACCCTGACAACGCGCAAATGCACAGCCTGTTGGATGAATTGAACCTGCCGGGCACGCACTTGCCCACGTTCAACGACACACTGCTGCAAGACCCCGAACTGTTCAGCGGGCTGTGCCATTTGCACCAATTGCTCGAAGGCCCGGAATCAGCGCTTCAACAACAAACCGTATGGCGGCATATGATGCTTGCGCTGCTCAGCCGCCATGCCCGCTTGCCGCAACCTGCGAAACCCGGGATAGAGCACCGGGCCGTCAGACAGGCCAAAGAGCTGTTGCAGGCCCGGCTGGCACACCCGCCGTCGCTGGAGGAGCTGGCTGGAGCCGTCAACCTGTCACCCTTTCACTTTGCGCGGGTCTTTCAGCGTGCCACAGGGATGCCGCCGCACGCCTGGTTGCTGCAGCAACGCGTCGCCCACGCCCGGGCTTTATTGCAACAAGGCTGCATGCCGGTACAGGTTGCGAGCCAATTGGGTTTCGCGGACCAAAGCCACCTCAGCCGGCAATTCAAAAAGGTTTATGGGGTCGGGCCTGCTGCCTACCGGGCGGCGTGTACCTGACACCGCTCTCTGCGCAGTTGCCCACTCACCCGGCGACTACGGCGTGTGCTACTCGCCCGTCGCGACGCCTCGCTGCGGATCATTGATCCATTCGCTCCACGACCCGGCGTACAGTTTGCCCAGCGGATAACCAGCCAAGGCCAGCGCAAACAAGTTGTGACACGCCGTCACACCAGACCCGCAGTACGCCACCAACTCATCCGGCGAGCGATCACCCAGTTTTTCGGCGAAACGCCGCTTGAGTTGCTCAGCCGTGAGAAAACGTCCGGTGCTGTCGAGGTTTTCGTTAAAGGCCGCACACTGCGCCCCCGGAATATGCCCGGCCACCGGATCTATCGGCTCAGACTCGCCACGAAAACGCGGCAAAGCACGCGCATCAATCAAGGTCAGGGCCGGGTCGTCCTGCCGCCTCTGAAGCGCATCGGCAGTGATCAGTAACCGGTTGTCCGCAACACCATCAAAATGCCCGCGGGGCAGCTTGACCGAATCAAGGTTCAACGGAAATCCCGCGCCGTGCCAGGCTTTAAGACCGCCATCGAGCAGCAATACCCCGTCCCGCTTGCCCAACCACGCCAACAACCACCACGCCCTTGCGGCAAATGCCCCCGGACCGTCGTCATACAGCACCACATCGCTGTCGTTGTTGATGCCCCACCCGCGCAAACGCTCAATCAGATCATCGGGGTCAGGCAAGGGATGGCGTCCTGTGACACCTTTAATCACCGGGCCACTCAAATCACGCTCCAGGTCCGCGAACTGCGCCCCCTCGATATGACCTTGAGCATAACTGCGCAGCCCATAGTCCGGGTCTTCAAGCGCAAAGCGGCAATCCAGAATGACCAGACCGGGTTGCGTTTGACGTTCGTTCAGGGCGTGCGGGCTAATCAATTGCGCAACGGGCATTGTGAACTCCTGTGACGGGTGAAAAGCAGTTAGTGAGCATCCAGCGCGGTTTCCAGCGCAACGTAATATTCCCTGATGACTTCATCCACGGCCTCTCGGGCCTGATCGGTGACGAACCCGGCTTCCAGCATCAGCAGTTGATAAACACCGCGTTTGATCGCCTGCTCGCTGAGCTGGTCGCTGTTCTCACGCGTGGTACACAGGAATCCGACCCATGAGGTGAGGATGATCCACGCATTGAGCGTTAACGACTCGATTTGCAGCGGGGTCATTTTGAGGATGCCGGCCTCGACGAAGCTCGCATAAATCAACTGGGCCTGCTTCAGGCAGTTTTGCGAAAAAAGCCGGTAACGCGCGGCCAGCTCATTGTCGCTGCGCAACAAGTGCTCAATGTCGCGGTACAAGAATCGATAGCGCCACATGGCATCGAGCAATTGCTGCAAATAAAAATGCTTATCCGCAACAGTCGCTAGCCGCCCCTCAGGCGCACGCAAAAAGCTCAGGACAAGCGTTTCATATTCGCCGAACAATACAGCGATGATCGCCTGCTTATTGGGGAAGTGGTAATACAGATTGCCCGGAGAAATCTCCATGTGAGCAGCAATGTGGTTGGTGCTCACACTGCGCTCGCCCAGCTGGTTAAACAGCGCCAAGCTGGTGTTGATAATGCGCTGGCTGGTTTTTATTCGCGTGGCCATGGGCTTGAGCTTTACTTGAAAACGAATGGCATCTTACGGCCTAACCCCGAATCGACAAACAACGCGACAGGCAGGCCCCTTGATTGACAATTTAGAGCATACGCTCTAGAAACGATCTGGCTCTTGTAAATATTACTTATAAAAATCTACCCGGAGCGGATCATGTCTGTCGACAGTGCCTACCATCAAGACACAACAGTCCTAGCAGGTGATCTCCTCTCTCTGCTCGAAAAACAGCGTCAGGCCTACGCTGCGCATCCTTATCCGCCGCTTGCACAACGCCAGCAGTGGCTTAAAAGTTTAAGGCGGTTGCTCTGTGATGAGCGCGATGTGTTAATCGACGCCATCAGCCAGGATTTTAGCCACCGTAGCCCTGACGAAACCCTGTTTGCCGAGCTGATGCCCAGCCTGCATAACATCGATTACACCCTTAAACACCTTAGACGCTGGCTCAAGCCCTCTTCGCGCAGCGTAGGCGTAATGTTCCAGCCCGCCAGCGCCCGCGTGCTGTATCAGCCTTTGGGTGTAGTCGGGATTATTGTTCCGTGGAATTACCCGCTGTATCTGGCCATGGGCCCCTTGATCGGTGCGTTGGCGGCGGGCAACAGGGTAATGCTCAAACTCAGTGAGTTCACCCCGGCCACCGGGCGTTTGCTCAAGGACTTGCTGGGGCGCATTTTCCCCGACGACATGGTCACCGTGGTGCTGGGCGATGCCGAGGTGGCGGTGGCCTTTTCTTCTCTGCCATTCGACCATGTGCTGTTCACCGGCTCCACCCATGTTGGCAAGTCAGTGATGCGCGCGGCGGCGGAACATCTCACGCCAGTCACACTGGAGCTGGGCGGCAAATCCCCTGCCATTGTCTCGGCCGACGTATCGCTCAAGGACGCCGCCCAGCGCATCGCCTGGGGCAAAAGCCTGAATGCGGGACAAACCTGTATCGCCCCTGATTACGTGTTAGTGCCTGAAGACCGGGTAGGCGCTTTTATTGATGCGTATCGTCAAGTGATGCACAGCTTCTATCCCACTTTGAGCGATAACCCGGACTACACAGCCATCATCAACGAGCGACAACTGGCGCGTCTTGAGCATTTGAAAGCAGATGCCTGCGCCAAAGGTGCACGCCTGATTCAGCTGTACGAGCAGGGACAGGGCCGACGCATGCCCCATTGCCTGCTGCTGGAGGTCAACGACGACATGCAGGTGATGCAGGACGAAATCTTCGGCCCGCTCCTGCCGATCGTGCCGTATCGAACCCTGGAACAGGCATTGGCCTACGTCAACGACAGACCCCGCCCGCTCGCGCTCTACTATTTCGGTTACAACAAGGCCGAACAGCAGCAGGTGCTTGAAAACACCCACTCAGGCGGCGTGTGTGTGAATGAAACCTTGCTGCACGTGGCCATCGATGACCTGCCGTTTGGCGGCGTCGGACCTTCTGGGATGGGCCGTTATCACGGCCACGAAGGTTTTTTGACCTTCAGCCATGCCAAAGCCGTGCTGACCAAGCAACGGGTTAACAGCTCGTCGGCCATCTACCCGCCCTACGGACGCACACTTGGGCGCTGGGTGCAGAAACTCTTTATTCGCTGATCGAGGAGTGGGCATGCCTGACGCCCGTATTGAACACGCGCTGTTGTCACGCCGGGGCGTAATGAAGGTCGGCCTGCTGGCCAGTACCTTATTGGCCACCGCAGGGCTAACTGCCAGCCTGAGTGGTTGCTCGTCCAGCGACCGAGCCTGCGGCTTTGCTGTCCTGCGCAACAGTGACCTGCCCTTTTTGCAGGCAGTGATCCCCGTCATGCTGGCTGGCAGCGTAAGGCCATCACTGATGCCCGGTGCGAACGATGCCACGCTGCATAAGCTGGACAACAACCTCGATCGCCTGTCCCCTGCGTTGTTAACGCTCACTCAGCAACTGTTTGATGTGCTGGCCATGCCCGTGACACGCGGCCCGCTCACAGGCGTCTGGAGCGGTTGGGAAAACGCCACGCCGGAGCGTATCCGGGATTTTCTCGAACGCTGGCAGAACAGCAGCCTGAGCCTGCTGCGCATGGGGCACGCTTCATTGCTGCAACTGGTGATGATGAGCTGGTATGAACGACCGGAATCGTGGGCACATTGCGGATACCCCGGTCCGCCGACCGTCTGACACGCGCCATCCAAAACAATAAAAACTCAATGGATACCTCTTTATGCCTGTCCCTGACCTTTTTCGCGAAGGCATGGCCCGTGGCTGGAAAACCCTCAACGGTTCTCAGCTCGAACATGACCTGATACTGGACGCCGACGTTGCCATCGTCGGCAGCGGCGCAGGGGGCGGCACCACGGCCGAGATCCTCAGTGCGGCAGGCTTTAAGGTGCTGCTGATCGAAGAAGGCCCACTCAAAACCAGCAGCGACTTCAAGATGCTTGAAGACGAGGCATACGCCAGCCTGTATCAGGAAGGTATCGGCCGCATGAGCAAGGACGGCGCCGTCAGCATTCTGCAAGGCCGGGCCGTCGGCGGGACCACGCTGGTGAATTGGACGTCGAGTTTTCGCACACCCCCGGCCACCCTCGAGCACTGGGCCCGTGAGCATGCGGTGGTAGGTCATGACAGCGAGCAGATGGCGCCCTGGTTTGAGCGCATGGAACAGCGCTTAGGCGTGGCGCCCTGGTTGATTCCACCCAATGCCAATAATCAGGTGCTGCAAACCGGTTGCGAGCAGTTGGGCTATAGCTGGCACGTGATCCCGCGCAACGTACGCGGGTGCTGGAACCTCGGTTATTGCGGCATGGGCTGCCCGACCAACGCCAAGCAGTCGATGCTGGTGACCACCATCCCTGCCACCCTCGAAAAGGGTGGTCAATTGCTGTATTTGGCCCGCGCCCACCGCCTGCTGATCACCGGCGATCAGGTCACAGGTTTGCAATGCCAAGGCATGGACGCGCGCTGCGTTGCCCCCACTGGCCGACTTATCACCGTCAGGGCACGGCATTACGTGCTGTCGGGCGGCGGCATCAATACGCCAGGTCTGTTACTGAGATCTGACGCACCCGACCCACACAAAACACTGGGTAAGCGGACCTTTCTACACGTGGTCAATTTCTCGGCAGCGCAGTTTCCTACCGCCATTAACGGGTTTTACGGTGCCCCGCAGTCGATTTATTCCGACCATTTTCAGTGGAAAGACGGTGTGACCGGGCCAATGGGTTACAAACTCGAAGTACCGCCCTTGCACCCGGCGCTGGCCGCCACCTTGTTTGCCCGCTATGGCGAAACCGGCGCGCACCCCATGGCGCAGCTGCCCAACACCCAAATGATGCTGGCCCTGATGCGCGATGGTTTTCATCCCGACAGTCCTGGTGGCAGCGTTGAATTACGCAGCGATGGCTCGCCGGTGCTGGATTACCGCCTCACGGCGTACGGCTGGGAGGGATTGAGGCGCGCCTTTCACAGCATGGCCGACATTCAATTCGCAGCAGGCGCCAGCGCTGTCATGCCACTGCACAGCGATGCACGGATGTGCACCAACCTGCGAGAAACCCGTGAACTGATCGACAGTTTGAGCCTTGAGTTGTATCGGACACGTCTGGCCAGCGCCCACGTGATGGGCGGTTGCGCGATGGGAGAAAATCCGCACCTGGCCGTAACCGATAACCTTGGGCGCCATCATCAACTGAGCAATGTGTCGGTACATGACGGCTCATTATTCCCCACCAGCATTGGCGCCAACCCCCAACTGTCGGTGTATGGGCTCACGGCAAAACTGGCGACGCAGTTGGCTGAGCGTCTCGCAAACACACGATGAAAACAGTAAAAAAGCAGCAAATCAGCGGCGTCTATAGTGCTTTCTACTGCGAATGGCGACTTGGCCGACCGGGATTGCTGCGATACCATCCGACTCCCCAACGGATTCCCGCCAGGACGACGCGATGAACCGAGTGTTGTACCCAGGTACATTCGACCCTATTACCAAGGGCCATGGCGACCTGGTTGAACGCGCTTCGCGCCTGTTCGACCACGTCATCATTGCTGTCGCTGCCAGCCCCAAGAAAAACCCGCTGTTCCCTCTGGAACAACGCGTTGAGCTGGCGCGCGAAGTCACCAAACACCTGCCCAATGTCGAAGTGGTCGGTTTCTCGACCCTGCTTGCGCATTTCGCCAAAGAGCAGAACGCCAATGTATTTTTGCGCGGCCTGCGAGCGGTGTCGGACTTCGAATATGAGTTTCAGCTGGCGAACATGAATCGCCAACTGGCACCGGACGTTGAGAGTCTGTTCCTCACACCGTCGGAGCGTTATTCGTTCATATCGTCGACGTTAGTGCGAGAAATTGCAGCGTTGGGCGGTGATATCAGCAAGTTCGTGCATCCGGCCGTTGCCGATGCCCTGACTGAGCGCTTTCGCAAGAAGTGACCGCTGAAGCGGCGCCCGCGTGCACTGCGGGCGCCAATGCGGCACAATTGCCCGCATTCGATTTCAGTTGCCCGGGCCGACCGCCCCGGCAGGAGTACCCATGTCCCTGATCATCACCGACGATTGCATCAATTGCGACGTCTGCGAACCCGAGTGTCCGAACGCCGCGATCTCCCAAGGCGAAGAGATCTACGTCATCGACCCGAACCTCTGCACGCAGTGCGTCGGTCATTATGACGAGCCGCAGTGCCAGCAGGTCTGCCCGGTCGACTGCATCCCCCTGGATGAAGCCCACCCGGAAACCGAAGAACAGCTGATGGAAAAATACCGTCAGATCACCGGCAAGGCGTAAAGCAACGCTGTGCAGTCAGTTGCGCGACCCGATTTATTTCTGGCAGCGCGGGCAAAACACGCTTGAGCGCTGGCCCAGCTTGACCTCGCGCAATTCACTGCCGCACACCTTGCACTGCTCGTACGCGCGCCCGTAGACAAACAGTTCTTGCTGGAAGTAGCCGGGCTGGCCATCGCCGCCGATGAAGTCACGCAGGGTGGTGCCGCCGCGCTCAATCGCTGCCGCCAATATGCGTTTGATCTCAACCGCCAGCTTCAGGTAGCGCACCCGCGAGATGCTTTTGGCTTCGCGGCGCGGATCAATGCCAGCCGCGAACAGCGCTTCGGTCGCATAGATATTGCCCACCCCCACCACGACCGCGTTGTCCATGATGAACGGCTTGACCGCCATGGCGCGTTTGCGCGACAGCTGGAACAGGCGTTCACCGTCAAACAGGTCGGTCAGCGGCTCAGGGCCCAAGCGCAATAACAGTTCGTGGTTGAGCGGGTCGTGGGTCCAGAGCATCGCGCCAAAACGCCGCGGGTCGGTGTAGCGCAAGGCAAGCCCGGACTCCAGCTCGATGTCCACGTGCTCATGCTTGGCCGCTAACGAACCCGCTTCAACCAGACGCAAGTTGCCGGACATGCCCAAATGACTGATGAGCGTCCCAACTTCAGCGTTAATCAGCAGGTATTTGGCACGGCGCTCCACCCCGATGATTTTCTGCCCGGACAAACGCACATCCAGGTCTTCCGGGATCGGCCAACGCAAGCGCCGCTCGCGCACGATCACCCGGCTGACCCGCTGCCCTTCAAGGTGCGGGGCAATGCCGCGGCGAGTGGTTTCGACTTCAGGTAATTCAGGCATTCGACGCTCCGGCGGGGGACAACCTAGTGGGCACCCAACTCGCGGATGCTCTCTTTGAGGTTCTCAAAGTCGTACTCGGACAGACCGATGTAATCCAGCACCAGATGGCTGATGCTGCTCCATTCGTGGTCCTCACGCTGATTGCCCAGAACTTTGTGCGAGGCACAAATATGCTCGGCCATCTTGAGGATCGCCAACAGGTTTTTCAGTTGGCTGTGGCGCGACGAGTCGTCGCTAAAGATCGCCAGCGCGTTGTGGTGATTGGCAATGGCGTGGGTCAGGTGTTCCGGCAAGCGCCAGGACTTGGCTGTGTAGTAGCCGACCACGGCATGGTTGGTGTTGAAATGCGTATTTTCGGTGTCGACCACGCGACTGTTCGCACCGGCATGGGCGTAAGCCTGTTCGAGCACTCCCATGTAATTGGGAAAGCGTTTGAGCATCAACGGAATGCCGCAGTCGTGGAACAGCCCCAACGCGTAAGCCTCATCGACCGCCTGCGAACCGGTGCGCTTGGCCAGCGTCATGCTGGTCATGGCCACATCTTGCGCGGTGTCCCAGAAGCGGTTGAGGGTCACGATGGTTTCGTCACACATCTCGCCCTTGATCGACTGCGCGTTGATCAAGTTGATCACGGTCCGGCTGCCCAGCAACGTCACGGCGCGCTGTATGGACGCAATCTTGTTGGTCAGGCCGTAATGCGGGGAGTTGACGATTTTCAGCAATGCACCCGACAAACCGGGGTCTTGGGCAATCAGCCGGGAGATCGCTTCCAGATCCGGATCGGGCATGTACTGCTCCATCTGCAAATCCACCATGATTTGCGGTTGAGGCGGCACGCTAATGCCTTGCAGCGCTTGGCTGATCTGTTCGGATGAAAGCTCTGGGGGCATGACGACACACTCTGGAATAGCACGCGATTCTAACGGAATTCCTCGCAGCTTTGCGCAGGCAATCCGACGCAATGCGGTGAATCAACCAAGCCCCACGTACGCGTCTAGGGCTATAATCGCGCCCTTTTCAATACCCGGAGCGACGTCATGTCCCTGCCAAGCCTGCGCCTTAAAGCCAACGCCGATCGACGCCTGCGCGCCGGCCACTTGTGGGTCTACAGCAACGAAATCGATGTAGCCACAACGCCGTTGCACGGTTTCAAGGCTGGCGACCAAGCGGTGCTGGAGACTGCTGGCGGCAAACCGCTGGGCATCGTTGCCATGAGCCCGAACAACCTGATCTGCGCGCGCTTGCTGTCGCGCGACGTCAAAGTGCCACTGGACAAGTCGTTCCTGGTTCACCGCCTGAACGTGGCCCTCTCGCTGCGTGATCGCCTGTTCGACAAACCGTTTTACCGCCTGGTGTACGGCGATTCCGATTTGCTGCCGGGTCTGGTGGTGGATCGTTTCGGCGACATTCTGGTGGTGCAACTGGCTTCCGCGACCATGGAACAGCACAAGGCTGACGTCATCGCCGCGCTGGTTCAAGTCGTCAAGCCGAGCGGCATCCTGTTCAAGAACGACTCGGCCGCCCGTGATGCCGAAGGCCTTGAACGTTACGTCGAAACCGTGTTTGGCCTAGTGCCAGAGTGGGTTGCGCTGGAAGAAAACGGCGTGAAGTTTGAAGCCCCGGTGATCGCCGGACAAAAAACCGGCTGGTTCTACGACCACCGCATGAACCGTGCGCGTCTGGCGCCGTATGCCAAGGGCAAGCGCGTTCTGGACCTGTACAGCTACATCGGCGGCTGGGGCATTCAGGCCGCCGCTTTCGGCGCCAGCGAAGTCATGTGCGTGGATGCGTCTTCGTTCGCACTGGACGGCGTAGAGCGCAACGCGGCACTCAACGGTTTCGCTGACCGCGTGACCTGCCTGGAAGGCGACGTGTTTGAAGCGCTCAAAGAGCTGAAAGCCAACGAAGAGCGTTTCGACGTGATCGTGGCCGACCCGCCAGCGTTCATCAAACGTAAAAAAGACCTGAAAAACGGCGAAGGCGCCTACCGTCGCCTGAACGAGCAAGCCATGCGCCTGCTCACCAAAGACGGCATTCTGGTCAGCGCATCGTGCTCGATGCACTTGCCGGAGGACGACCTGCAAAACATCCTGCTGACCAGCGCCCGTCACCTTGACCGCAATATCCAGTTGCTGGAACGCGGCAGCCAGGGCCCGGATCACCCGGTACACCCGGCGATCCAGGAAACCCGCTACATCAAGAGCATCACCTGCCGTTTGCTGCCAAACAGCTAAGTAACGACGCTTCCCTGACCGCTGCCAACGGTGGCGGTCAGGGGCTCATTTTTACGGCTGCGGTTCGCGATCCAGCTTCGGATTCAGCTCGGTTGAGCCGATCTGCAACGCTTGATAGCGGGGTTTCACCACCTTCACCTGCCCCTCGCGAATCTGCTCGATCATCTCCAGAGGGCTGTCGCCACCTTCATAGGTGCCTGCCCGTTTCCATCGCCCTTGGGCGTCACGCGTGAAGAAATACAACGGATCAGACCACTTCTGTTTCGGCAGTTGCAGCACCTCCATCTGACCGTCCTGATTCAGGTCTACCGCCCACAACACGCACCCCGGCGCCCAGCAGGGCTGTCCGCCAATGCCCGGCTCGCCAAATTGCTCCCTGCCTTCGACTTCAGGGCCGATCCATTCCAGCACCCGGTCATTCGGCGCGCGCACACCGTTGCCCATGTCCGCATCCTTGAGACGCTTCAACAGCACATCACGTGCTGACGCAGACAGCACCTGACCTTGCTCCACCTGCGCCCGCAGTGCCTCAAAAGCCTGTTTGCCGGGAGGCCCCAGTCGATAACGCAAGGTGTCTGCATCAAAGGTTTCGACGGACGACTTACCGCTCAATACTCGGTTCACCTGATTCTGCGCACTGAACTGCAACGGGCTGAACCACGGCGTATGAATCGCCAGTAACAGCAGCACGCTCAAGAGTGCAATCACTGGGTTGCTAACACGTAAACGCCACAACCACTGACGCTGCGGCAGCACCACTGCCCAAGCCGCTGCAAGGCTGTGCACCAGCATCACGGCCACCAGCAGCATCGCCAACAGGCGGCTCGGCGTCAGGCCATATTGTTCAATTCTTAACCAGGTCGAATACCCGGCCAGCACCACCAGAACCGGCAAACACAACAGGCACAGGTCGATCATGCGCAACAGCCACGTCGGGTAGCCGATCTCGTGTTCGCCGTCCTGTACCACGCCGTTGAGCAAGAACAGATTAACGGCCACCAGGCACACCATGATCGGCGTTGAATACCCTGTGTCCCAGATCGGCTCCAGCCCGGTGAAGGGCAATGCGAACGTGAACACCAGGGCAATCAAAGCGCCGAGTGGCAGCAAGAAGCGGCACAACGTGAGCAGAATGCCGCGCAGCAAGCCGATCACCCGATCATTGTCGCGGCCCATCTTCAAGCCCAGGGCAAACACCATGGCCGTGCTGATGTAGATAAAACCGTCGGTGGAGAACACTTTGTTCAATGCCACAATGCCGAGCATTTTGAACAGGCTGCCCCACAGCAGAATCAAGGCCCAGAACACCCCGTTAAACAGCAACCCCAGCAACACAATGAAGACGGTGTCCCACGCGTGGCGGAATAAATCTTCGTAGCGCGGGTAACGTCCTTCGCGGGTTGGCCAACTGAGGATGAAGGCCGTGCAGATGTAGGTGATCACGACGGCGAAACAGGTCCAGCTACCCGTCAGCCAACTGCTGGAACGCCACTGCTCCCCACCCTCCCAGAACACCCAGGCACTGATGGCGCTCATCACGGCGGTCAATCCGAGTACAAGCCAGCCGGTGCCGCGCTGACGCACGTTATCGCCCAGTAGCAGCAGGTTGATCCCGCCCACCAGCACCGCGGTCACGAGTGCGAACTTGATGCCGTTTTCGGTGATGGAGCGAGCGAGCCAGAGCAACACTCCCTGCACCAGACCAATGGCCAGGCAGGCCTTGATGGAGCGCGTAATGACCATCTTTCAAAATCCCTGTAAGGAAAGCACCCCGCCACTTTAAGGCGTAACCCACCAATCGCCTACACAAGCTGCGTTTATTAAAACGCCCCGGATATAAACAGCGGTTTAACCCTTACATAAGATGAAACTTACGCAAAAGCGGGCAATGCCCCACTTTATATAACATTGTTGTTTTTCATTAAGCAGCTAGTTTTAACCAAGTCACTGAGCGAACACCGCAGTACTCAGCGACTGCACTTACGCACTGAAGTCACCCACTTTTAAGTAAGGAGCAATACGATGAAAGCCATTACGCTGGAAGCCAACAAAATCGCCAACCTCGCTTGTTTGGCGGTTACTCAGCGCTAACGCAACGTCGCTGACTATGAAGCCGGGGGCATCCGACACCCCGGTTTCATTACCTTCTCAATTCAGAGCTGTTGATCCATGCATATAAATCCTTATTTATTTATATTGGCCCGATCACCGCACCATATTGTCTGGAATTATGCCAATCACACCCAATTTGAACTCGACTTCCATTACAGCAAACGATTAACCCAACTGATTACTTGCCCGGAACTGTTCGACCCTGACAATCGGATTGATCAAGACTTTTTAGCCGCGTCCATTATCACGCCGGATGAAATGCCGGTGCCTGAATGGGGCTGGGACGAACTGTCCATGATCTTTCATATCGGCACTAAAAACCTGCCGCAGGAACACATCCCTCAAGATGTCCACGAATGGGCCTCGCAGTACCTGGCACATTGCAATGAGGTCCTGAATAGCCCGGCCCCTGCGCCCAACCGGGTCGACCCACATAACGCGCCCCTGATTGCGTTACCCGTATGCAGGCCTGCCGACACGTTGAAAGGCACATTGTCGGCGGCGCTGCTCAACCGCAAAACCTCACGCGCCTTCACTGAGCAAAGCCTCACGCTTACCCAACTCAGCTCGCTGCTTTATCTGTCGCTGGGGTATCTCAACGAGCGCCGGGGCGAGGTCAACCCCACGCTCCCCTTGGGCATGGAGTCGCGCCGCAGCAGCCCTTCAGGTGGTGGGCTGAATGCGTGCGAAGGTTACGTCTATGTCCGGCATGTGAACGGCCTGAAACCCGGCATTTATGCCTATTCAAGCGATCTGCATGCTTTGAGCCTGATCAACCCGCTGCCGGAAGAACCGCTGGGGCAACTGCTGTGCGGCCAACACTTCATCAACTCGCTGCCCGTGGGGTTGTTCATTACTGCGCGCTTCGACAAGTTGTGGTGGAAGTACGAGCATTCTCGCGCTTATCGAATGGCCTACGTCGAAGCCGGGCATATCTCTCAGACATTTCAGCTCGTCGCCACACAACTTGGGCTCAATACCTGGCTAACCGGCGCCCTGACCGATGACCGGGTTGAAGCACTGCTGGATATGGACAACAGTCCCGAACAGCCGCTGTTCTTTGTGGGTTGCGGCAAAGGTGACGGCCAAGTGCAGTGCCCGGAACTGGTCGCATTAATCAAGCAGGAGGAATCGACGTTGTGAGCGAATCCACGTCCCCGAAAAGGCTTGCCGCGAGCCCCCCATACACCTTGCCTGACTGGGACAACAAGGCCAGCGTGCGCCTGGATCGAACACCTTACTCGCTGCCTGCCGACCTGGAATGTCAGCTGGGCGAGCGTCATTGGTTTGTACCCGCGTTCATGCCTTACCTCGACCACCCGGACATCGTGCAGGCAGGCCAGTCAGTTGCGCGGCGCCTTGAAGCCAATCAACTGGTGTATTTCCTCGACCACACCACGGTGCTGGAACACAAACTGGTGAACCGGGCGGTCGAAACCCTGATTCATAACGAACTTGGCGTTCACGTGCCCGCGGCGATGAAGAACGCGGCCTTGCAGCTTTATATCGACGAGGGCTATCACGCGCTGTTTTCCTGCCAGATCGCAGAGCAGGTAGCCGACCTGTACGGGATAAACAACCGCTCGCGCCCCGCTCATCGTATCCAGCGCCTGCTGCATCAAATAGAGGTATGCCGCCCGGCTGACAGGCCGTTGAACTGGTTTTTGATCGGCTTTGTGTCCGAGACGATTATTGCCAAAGAGCTGTTGGGCGCCATCCATGTACCGCTGGTTACCACTGTTTTGGACATGTTCAAAAGCCACCTGGGGGACGAAGCACGGCACAGTCGTTACTTTAGTGAAGTGTTCGCCCATGTGTGGTCACGGCTGGATGACGCTCAACGCGCCCAAGCCTCGACACAATTACTGACCCTGCTTGGCATCTTTTTCGAGAGCGACACCCGCTGGCTCAAAGAAAGCCTCAGCAGTGTCGACCTCAACCCTGCCACCATCGAGCAGATCACCACCCACTTGCAGCAACCCGCCGTTCATCAGCAGCGCGTGCGTGCGGGGTCCAAAGCCACAGTGCTGGCGTTGGCCAATGCCGGTTTTTTTAACTGTGATCACAATCGACGCCTGTTTATGAGTGCAGGGTTTATGGATGCCTGAAACCCCCGCAACCCGACCGGGACTGGCGATTGTGCTGTTGCTGAGCATGGTGGTGCTCGGGGTGTTCCCGCTGGATGTGGTGTTGCCCTCATTTCCCGCCCTGGCTGACTTCTTTGAACGAACACCGGGCGATATCGCACTGTCCATCAGTCTGTTCGCTATCGGTATTTCACTTTCACAACTGCTCATAGGCCCGCTTTCAGACCGCATCGGGCGCAAATCCTTGTTGCTTGCCGGGATGGCCTTGTCGATTCTGGGCGCGGCGGGTTGCGTACTGTCCACCCATTACACGGGATTCCTGTTTTTTCGGTGCATGCAGGCCGTCGGGTGCGGGTGCTTTGTGTTGTCTCAAGCCTTGATTCAGGACCTGTTCATAGGCAAGCAACGTGACCAGTTGCGCATCCTGATGGTCACCGCCAGCGGGCTGGCGATTTCGCTTTCGCCCCTGGCTGGCACCGTGCTGCAAGAGGCATTCGACTGGCCCGGGAGCTTCGGGGTGTTCATTGCGCTGGGTTCAATCGTATGGGCCATGGCGTGGAAGCACTTAAGAGAAAACCCTGCTCGCAAGCCTTCGACCCTCGGCCTGCTGAAGGCGTACGCCATGGTGTGCCGCAATCCCACGTTCATCAGCTACTGGTTGATAGCGGCCATCGCGTTCGCCTGCCACTTTTCATTCATCGTCATTTCACCCTTGTTGTTTCTGGAACAACTGCACCTGTCCAGCTACACCTACTCACTGATTTTGCTGGTGTATGGCGCGGCCTATGTCGGCGGCGGTGTGTTGGCTCATGTCCTCGGGAAACGCATCAGGGCGAACTGGCAGATCATTACCGGGCTGTTGTTGATCGTCCTGGCAGGGGGGTTGATGTGGCTGCTGCACCGCCATACGGGCTTGACGGTTTTTAACGTGTTGCTGCCCATGATTGTCTGCACCACGGGCATCACCCTCGCCCGGCCAATTGCCACCTCGCGGGCCATGGACGTTTTTCCTGATCTGGCAGGCACTGCGTCGTCAGCCGGCAGCGCGCTGATCTTCATCTGCGGCGGGGTTGTCAGTGCCTGGGTCAACCTCAGCCCGGCCAGCCTGCAAGTGACACTGGCGATCACCTTTATGGCGCTGGGCCTGATTGCGTTGGGCCTGATCTTCTCCACTCGCCGACGCCAGCGCGCACAACACCCTGCATAGCCCCCTCCTCTGTGGCCCGTGTGTCTGGCCCATTCCCTCCGCACGCCAGCCGTGTAGAATCGACGCATTCATCGCCAATCATCCCCGGCGGGTTTATGAGCTCAGGCCCAGACGCGCGGCGATCCCGCAGCGTTAACGGCAGCTTGCTGACACGTAGTCATTTTCTGTGTTGTCAGTCAGCAATTAGAAGCTCACTTCCCTGTTTGTTACCTGATTAGCCGCCCGGAGTTGCTCCATGCCTGACTATCGTTCGAAAACCTCCACCCATGGCCGTAACATGGCCGGTGCCCGCGCTTTGTGGCGCGCCACGGGGATGAAAGATGCCGACTTCAAGAAGCCGATCATCGCCATTGCCAACTCCTTTACCCAATTCGTGCCGGGCCATGTGCACCTCAAAGACATGGGCCAACTGGTCGCCCGCGAGATCGAGCGTGCAGGCGGCGTCGCCAAAGAATTCAATACCATCGCGGTGGACGACGGCATCGCCATGGGCCATGACGGCATGCTCTATTCGCTGCCGAGCCGCGAGATCATTGCCGACTCCGTGGAATACATGGTCAACGCCCACTGCGCCGACGCCATCGTGTGCATTTCCAACTGCGACAAAATCACTCCCGGCATGCTGATGGCCTCGTTGCGCCTCAACATCCCGGTGATTTTCGTCTCCGGCGGGCCAATGGAAGCGGGCAAAACCAAGCTCGCCAGCCATGGTCTCGACCTGGTTGATGCCATGGTGATAGCAGCCGACTCCAGCGCTTCTGACGAGAAGGTTGCCGAGTACGAGCGCAGCGCTTGCCCGACGTGCGGTTCATGCTCCGGCATGTTCACCGCCAACTCGATGAACTGCCTGACTGAAGCCCTCGGTTTGGCACTGCCGGGTAACGGCTCGACACTGGCCACCCACAGCGACCGCGAACAACTGTTCCTGCAAGCGGGCCGTACCATCGTCGACCTGTGCCGCCAGTACTACGTCGAGAACGACGAATCCGTACTGCCGCGCAACATCGCCAACTTCAAGGCCTTCGAAAACGCCATGACGCTGGACATTGCCATGGGCGGCTCGACCAACACCATCCTGCATTTGCTGGCCGCTGCCCAGGAGGCCGAGATTGATTTCGACCTCAAAGACATCGACCGCCTGTCACGCCACGTGCCGCAGCTGTGCAAAGTGGCGCCGAACATCCAGAAGTACCACATGGAGGACGTACACCGCGCTGGCGGGATTTTCTCCATCCTCGGCTCGCTGGCCCGTGGCGGTTTGCTGCACACCGACTTGCCGACTGTGCACAGCAAGACCATGGCCGACGCCATCGCCAAGTGGGACATCACCCAGACTGACGATGAAGCCGTGCACACGTTCTTCCGCGCAGGCCCGGCCGGCATCCCGACGCAAACCGCGTTTAGCCAGTCAACCCGCTGGGACACGCTGGACGACGACCGCGAAAACGGCTGCATACGTAGCGTCGAACACGCTTACTCCCAAGAAGGCGGGCTGGCCGTGCTGTACGGCAACATCGCGCTGGATGGTTGTGTAGTGAAAACCGCCGGGGTCGATGAGTCGATTCACGTGTTCGAAGGCAACGCCAAAATTTTCGAAAGCCAGGACAGCGCCGTGCGCGGCATCCTCGCGGACGAAGTGCAGGCGGGCGACATCGTGATCATTCGCTACGAAGGCCCGAAGGGCGGGCCGGGCATGCAAGAGATGCTCTACCCCACCTCGTACCTCAAATCCAAGGGGCTGGGCAAAGCCTGCGCCTTGCTGACGGACGGCCGCTTCTCGGGGGGTACGTCGGGCCTTTCAATCGGCCACGCCTCACCGGAAGCCGCTGCCGGTGGCGCAATTGGCCTGGTACAGGACGGCGACAAAGTCCTGATCGACATCCCGAACCGCTCGATCAATTTGTTGGTCAGCGACGAAGAGCTGGCGGCGCGCCGCGTCGAGCAGGACAAAAAAGGCTGGAAACCGGTCGAAGTGCGTCCACGCAAAGTCACCACGGCATTGAAGGCATACGCCTTGCTCGCCACCAGCGCCGACAAGGGCGCGGTACGTGACAAAGCCTTGCTGGACAAACTGGTGCCGTAACTCGCCTCGCTCTACCCAACAATCCCGGCCATGTGCCGGGATTTTTAATGAGCGGCCAAAAGATGTTCACCCTTGCAACGAAGAGCATCCGGAAAAGATGTGCCCTGCCTGGCATGCTCTGGACTGAAAGCTCATCGTCAGTTCTTTGTTTGAATTTCAGGAATCCCTCGACCGTGCGCTTACGTTCCCTCTGACGACACGTCAACGCAGCGCCGATTTCTGAGTCGTCTGACGCATAGCCGCTATGCTTCTCTATAAGCGACACGAGAGGCACAAACAACCTTCGCACTGTCGACAGTCTTATGCCTAAATCAAAGGTAGTCATTCCAGAACGGTATATTTCTAGCTATATCAACCTGTTAGCATTTCCGGTTCGAAATTGTTACATCCCAAGACTGGTACAAGTCGCCCCTCGGAGCTTTCATGAATTACCCGCTGATCCTCAATCTGCTGGTGTTCCTCGCGTTGCTGTTCGGCTTGTCGCTGACCCGCCACACCGCGTGGAGCCTTGCTAAAAAAGTCCTGCTGGCGCTGGTTGTCGGTGTGATTTTCGGTCTTGGTTTGCACCTTATCTATGGTGCTGAAAACCCTACCCTGAAAACGTCCATCGGCTGGTTCGATCTGGTTGGCAGCGGCTATGTGCAGCTGCTGCAAATGATCGTGATTCCGTTGGTATTTGCTTCGATCCTCAGCGCCGTGGCGCGCCTGCATAACGCGTCGTCGTTGGGCAAGATCAGCTTTTTGACCATCGGCACCCTGCTGTTTACCACGATGATCGCAGCGTTGGTGGGTATCGGCCTGACCAACCTGTTCGGCCTCACGGCTGAAGGTCTGGTGGCGGGCGCTGCGGAGATGAGCCGCCTGCAGATCATTCAAAGCGATTACGCAGGGAAAGTGGCCGACCTGAATGTGCCGCAGTTGCTGCTGTCGTTTATCCCGCAAAACCCGTTTGCCGACCTGGCCCGCGCCAAGCCGACGTCGATCATCAGCGTGGTGATCTTCGCTGCATTCCTGGGCGTTGCCGCGCTGCAACTGTTCAAGGATGAGCCGGAAAAAGGCAGCAAAGTGCTCAATGCCATCGACACCCTGCAAGCCTGGGTGATGCGTCTGGTACGTCTGGTCATGAAACTGACCCCGTACGGCGTGCTGGCCCTGATGACCAAAGTGGTGGCGACGTCCAATCTGCAAGACATCATCAAACTCGGCAGTTTCGTGGTGGTGTCTTACATCGGCCTGGCGCTGATGTTCGTGATTCACGGGCTGATCGTGTCGCTGTCCGGGGTCAACCCGCTGCGCTTCTTCCGCAAGGTCTGGCCGGTGCTGACGTTCGCGTTCACCAGCCGTTCAAGCGCAGCCAGCATTCCATTGAGCATTGAGGCGCAAACCCGTCGTTTGGGGATTCCGTCGTCCATCGCCAGCTTTGCTGCTTCGTTTGGCGCGACCATTGGTCAAAACGGCTGTGCCGGTCTGTACCCGGCCATGCTGGCCGTGATGGTTGCCCCGACAGTGGGCATCAACCCGCTGGACCCGCTGTGGATTGCAACGCTGGTGGCGATCGTAACGCTGAGCTCAGCCGGTGTGGCGGGCGTAGGCGGTGGCGCAACGTTTGCCGCGCTGATCGTACTGCCCGCGATGGGCCTGCCCGTGTCGCTGGTGGCGCTGTTGATCTCGGTTGAACCGCTGATCGACATGGGCCGCACGGCCTTGAACGTGAGCGGTGCCATGGTGGCCGGTACGGTGACCAGCCAGATCATGAATGAGACGGATAAAGCCATCCTGGCTGAAGACGATCATGGTGAGCTGGCACACGCCTAAGGTTTGAACCTTGCCCCTCTCCCATAAGGAGAGGGGCTTCAACGTCTGCTTAAGCCCTTTCCCACACTTCAAAACTGAACGCCGGCTTTCCGTCTTCAGCTGCATGCGGTTCATTCGACACCAATGTCCACTGCGCCTGATCAAACTCAGGAAACCACGCATCGCCTTCCGGGCTCAGGCCCACACGCGTCAGGTACAACCGGTCGGCATCCGCCAGCCCCTGGGTGTACAGCTGCGCACCGCCAATCAACATGACTTCGCTGACACCTTGTTCAAGTGCCCAGGCTTGTGCGCGCGCCACTGCGTCCTCAAGGGAAGGGAATACTTCGGCACCTTCAAGTTGCAACCCGGTCTGACGACTGACGACAAGGTTCAACCGGCCCGGCAACGGGCGGCCCAGCGAATCCCAGGTTTTACGCCCCATGATGATGGGCTTGCCGAGGGTGGTGGCCTTGAAATACTTGAAATCCGCCGGCAAATGCCACGGCATGCTGTTATCGACGCCGATCACGCGGTTTTCACCGAGGGCTGCGATCAGGCTGAGGGGGAGTGTTTTTTTCATGGCGGCGAGGATACCAGAGCGACCCGCGCCCGCAGTACCCCGTCCGGCGCCGCAGCGGTTATGCTCTTGGCTCACTTGAATGGATCGGCCTGTGACTCAACTCTCTCCTTTGCAACGCCTTTGGCTGACTGAAACCGTGCGTTTGCGCGAAGCACATGCTGGCCCGCTGGATGATCAGGAGGCCAACCGCCGCGCCCGCAGCACCGGCGGTGACTTGCCCGCTCGCCTGGAAAACCGGGCGCTTTGGCTGGCCGAGCGCGATGGTTTACTCAGCGCCATGCAGCATTGGCGGCAAGGCGCGCGGCTGGCCCTGTTGGTGCTCGCGGTGATGGCTGTCGTCAGCGGTGCCGGGCTGGCCTTTGCGGCGCTGGGCAATGGCCAGACCCCGGTCAACGTGTTCTGGGCGCTGGGCAGTTTGCTCGGGCTCAACCTGATCCTGCTGCTGAGCTGGGTGGTCGGCCTGGTGTGTGCCGGTGAGCACGGTGCGGGCCTGGGCCGATTGTGGCTATGGCTCAGTGAAAAACTCGCCCGCGATGCCAAGGCTGCACAGCTTGGCCCCGCGTTAGTGCTGTTGCTGCAACGGCGCATGCTCAATCGCTGGGCCGTTGGCGCGCTGGTCAATGGCCTGTGGCTGCTGGCCATGCTCAGCGCGCTGGTGATGATGTTGTTGCTCATGGCTACGCGCCGCTACGGGTTTATCTGGGAGACCACGATCCTCGGCGCCGATGTGTTCGTCGCCGCCACACGGGCGCTGGGCGCACTGCCGAACTGGCTGGGTTTCAGTGTACCCACCGTGGAGATGATCCTCGTCAGCAACGACAGCAGCCTCTACAACAACGAACTGGTCCGTCAGTCCTGGGCGATCTGGCTGGTCGGCGTTGTCCTGATTTATGGCGTGATTCCGCGTCTGCTGCTCTACGTGTTTTGCCGGTGGCGCTGGAAGACCGGGCGCAACACGCTGCGACTGGACCTCAACCTGCCCGGCTACAGCCAGTTGCGTGAAGCCTTAATGCCGAGCAGCGAGCGCCTTGGCGTCAATGACATCGCCCCCGAGCAGTTGCATCACGTGCAGGCTGGACGTTCGGAACTACAAACCGATGGCGCACTGATCGTGGGCATCGAACTTGACGACCAACAATCCTGGCCACCCACCTTGCCCGCCTCGGTCAAAGACGCAGGCATTCTCGACAGCCGCGAGTCACGGCAAACCTTGCTTGAGCAAATGACCCGTTTCCCGCCTGCGCGCCTGGCGATTGCCTGTGACCCCCGGCGCTCCCCGGATCGCGGCAGCCTGGCCCTGATCGGTGAACTTGCGCGCAGTGCCGCCGCCACCCGGGTGTGGTTGCTGCAAGCCCCGCCCGGTCAGGCGCTGGACGCCGAGCGCCTGAGTGACTGGCACGCCGCGCTGGAGCAACTGGGCCTGCCCTTTGCCTCCAGCGCGCCCTTGAACTGGCTGGAGACAGGTCATGACTAAGCCGCTCACACTGGCCGTGGTCGGCCACACCAATGTCGGCAAGACCTCGCTGCTGCGTACCCTGACCCGGGATGTCGGTTTCGGCGAAGTCTCCCATCGCCCCAGCACCACCCGGCACGTCGAAGGGGCACGCCTGTCGGTGGACGGCGAACCGCTGCTGGAGTTGTACGACACGCCGGGGCTGGAAGATGCCATCGCGCTGCTCGACTACCTTGAGCGCCTTGACCGCCCCGGTGAACGCCTGGACGGCCCTGCCCGGGTGGCGCGCTTCCTTGAAGGCAGTGAGGCCAGACAGCGTTTCGAGCAAGAGGCCAAAGTCCTGCGCCAACTGCTGGCCTCGGACGCCGGGCTCTACGTGATCGATGCCCGCGAACCCGTGTTGGCCAAATACCGTGATGAACTGAGTGTGTTGGCCAGTTGTGGCAAGCCGTTACTGCCGATACTCAATTTCGTCAGCAGCCCGCAGCAGCGCGAACCCGAATGGCGCGACGCGCTGGCGCGCCTCGGTTTACATGCATTGGTGCGCTTCGACAGCGTGGCGCCGCCCGAAGATGGCGAGCGGCGTTTGTATGAAAGCCTTGCGCTGTTGCTGGAGCATTCACGCGACGCATTGCAACGCCTGATTACCGATCTTGAAGCCCAGCGACAAGCGCGCAAGCACAGCGCGCTGCGGCTAATTGCCGAACTGCTGATCGACTGCGCGGCGTGTCGACGCAGTGTGGTCAGCGACAAAACGGCCGAGCAGGATGCTATCCATCAATTGCGTCAGGCCGTTCGCCAGCGTGAACAACGTTGCGTGGAAGCCCTGCTCAAACTCTACGGTTTTCGTACCAGCGACGCGGCCGCTGGTGATTTGCCGCTGCTGGACGGCCGCTGGGGCGATGACCTGTTCAACCCCGAAACCCTCAAACAACTGGGGGTGCGCGTGGGCGGCGGCATTGCCGCAGGCGCAGCAGCGGGTGCAGGCGTGGACTTGATGGTGGGCGGTCTGACGCTGGGCGCGGCAGCATTGGCCGGGGCCATTGCAGGCGGTGCGCTGCAAACCGCGCGCAGTTATGGCAGCCGGTTGCTGGGCAAAATCAAAGGCCAGCGCGAACTGACCGTGGACGACAGCGTGCTGCGCCTGCTGGCCTTGCGCCAACGCCAATTGCTGCATGCGCTGAACGCCCGAGGGCATGCAGCGGTTGACAGCATCAAGGTGGCGACACCGCAGGAGACCACCTGGCGCGAAGGCAAACTGCCAGAAGCACTGAGCAAGGCCCGGGCGCACCCGCAATGGTCCTCACTCAATCCGCACCCCAAACTGAGTCAGGCTGAGCGTCAGGAACAGATTGAAGCGTTGGCCCAACACATCTGAGCCAAGGCACCTCACGCCTCCAGCAGCATCCGGGCGATATTACGCTCGGCCATGGCGGGCCCGATGCTCATGCCCACCCCGGTGTGCATGAGCGCGGCATGCAGGCCCGGCGCCACGTCCAGCCATGAAAACGGGCTGACCCCTTTGGCCCCATACACCCCTTGCCAGCGTTCAACGACCTGCACGCGACAGCCGAGGGTTTCCTCACACAGTTGTAGCATCCAGTTATCGACCTGTTCGCCGTTGAAGGGCGATGGATCGTCGCTGTACTCATGAGTGTCCCCCACAATCAAATCGCCATAAGGGGTCGGGCTCATCAGCAGGTGAATCCCGTGATCATCCAGATGAGGGCTGTTGCACAAAATTTCCTCCTGCACCGCAGCGGCCTCGGGCAAATTGGCAAACGCCCCGTAATGCACACAACTCAACCCCGTGAGCAAAGCATGTTGCAGGTTCAACGCCACCTGCGGGCGCACCCGTAACATTTGCAGGCGACAGACTTGAGGCGTCAGCTGCGCCATGGGCTCTGCAAGCAGGGTCTGGTAATCGTGGCCCGAACAGACAATCACCTGCGCGCCTTCAAAGCTGCCCGCAGTGGTGTGGACCGCGCCCGGCTCGACGTCGCGTACCAGGGTTGAGAAATGGAACTCGACGCCGAGCGCGTTACCCAGGTACTCGATCAACGCCGGGATGGCTTCACGGGAATAGACTTGTTGATCGTCCAGGCCATGCAAAGCGGCGCGATGATGCTTGAACTGGCCGCCATACAAATGGCTGAGATCACGGGCGCCGAGCAATTCGACACGGTAGCCCTGCTCTTGGGCGCGGCCCTGACAGAACGCATCGAGCAGGTGTTCTTCGGCTTGCGTGCGGGCGAACAGGTAAGAACCGTTGCGCGTGAGGTCGAAGCCCGCCTGCCGGGACCAGTCGGCCCAAATGCCGCGACTGGCGCGGGCCAGCTCCAGCATCACGCCGGGCGGCTGCCCCGTGACCAGCGCCTGGCCGAAGTTGCGCACCGACGCACCCAGTGGCGTGGCGGTGCGTTCGAAAACCCGCACGTTTAAGCCGCGCCGGGCAGCCGCGTAGGCGTGGGACAGGCCAAGAATCCCGGCGCCGACGATCAGAATCGTGTTGGAAACGGACATAGCGAACTCCTTGGATGGCCCTTTACTGCGCCGCTTTCTCAGTCTTGCCGTCGTACCGCTTACGCCACTCGGCCAAAATCCGGTCACGGTTTTTCGAGGCCCAGGCAAAGTCGTTTTTGATCAAACGCTGCTCATAATCGGCAGGCAATTCGGTCTGCGGCTTGGCAATGCCGGGCTGGGCCAACACAGCAAAGTTCTCTTTGTAGAGTTCCATCGCTTCAGGGCTGGCCGAAAAGTCTGCCAGTTTCTTCGCGGCGTCTTCATGCGGTGTTCCTTTGATCACCGCCGTGGCTTCGATCTCCCAGCCCAGTCCTTCCTTGGGCAACACGATGTCGAGCGGCGCGCCCTGACGCTTGAGCTGCACGGCCGGGTATTCAAACGAAATACCGATCGGAAATTCCCCTGCGGCTGCCAATTTGCAAGGTTTGGAGCCGGAATGAACGTATTGCCCGATGTTCTGGTGCAGATCGTCCATGTACTGCCAGCCCTGCTGCTCACCGAAGGTTTGCAGCCACGCGCTCACGTCCAGAAACCCCGTCCCGGAGGACGCCGGGTTAGGCATCACGATCTTGCCCTTGTATTCAGGCTTGGTCAGGTCTTGCCAGCTCACAGGCTTGGTCAGCCCCTGTTTTTCGGCTTCGATGGTGTTGAAGCAAATCGTCGCGGCCCACACGTCCATCCCCACCCAGCCCGGTGGGTTGGCCGCGTCGCGGTAGTTCGGGCCGATTTTGCCCAAGTCTTTGGGCGCGTAGTGTTGCAGCATCCCTTGCTGGTCGAGGATCGCCAGACTCGACGCCGCCAGCCCCCACACCGCATCGGCCTGTGGACGCGCTTTCTCGGCCAGCAGTTTGGCGGTGATGATGCCCGTCGAGTCGCGCACCCACTTGATGTCCACGTCCGGGTTGGCCTTTTCGAAGGCGCGTTTGTAGGTCTTGAGCTGTTCGGCTTCGAGGGCGGTGTACACCGTCAACTCGGTTTTCGCGGCGAATGCATGGCCGCTCAAAGCCGTGAGGACAGCAGCGACAAGGGCAACAGGCTTGAACATGGTGCGGTTCCTTTGAGGGGGAAGGGGACGGATCATTGCGCCGGGGCGCCCTGACGCCAGGCTTGAGAACGGCGCAGCACGCCGCGCGACGCCCAGGCCAGCAGCAGGGAAACACCCGCCGAGGTAAACAAAATCAGGGTCGACATGGCGGCTGCACCGCCCACGTTGCCCGCGTCGTCCATGTTCAGCACGGCCACGGCCGCGAGGAGGGTGTCGGAGCTGTAGAGGAAAATCGCGGCCGACACGGTGGTCATGGCCGACACAAACAGATAACGCACGATGTCCAGCAGCGCCGGAAGGCAGATCGGCACCGTGACCCGCAGGTAATGGCGATACAGCGGGGCCTTGAGCGACAACGCCGCCGCTTCGAACTCGCCATCCAGTTGGCGCAGGGCCGTGGTGGCAGTCATTTGTGCAGTGGTCAAATAATGCGCAATGGTGCACACCACCAGCAGCGTCATGGTTCCGTAGAACACGTGCAGCGGGTTGCCGGTGAGGTTGAAAAAAAAAACGTAGCCCAACCCCAGCACCAGGCCTGGAACAGCCATGGGCACAAAGCTGAGCATGCGCAAGGCCAGGGTCAGCCCTTTCTGGCCTTTGGTTTTCTCCATCAGGTACGCGCCGGTGAAGATCACGGTGCTGCCGATCAACGCTGTTAACAGCGCCATGGTCAGGCTGTTGCGGTAGGCCAGCCAGCCGCCCCCGGCCGTGTCGTTGAATTGATAGTGGCCGAGCGACAACGACAGGTTGTAAGGCCAAAATTTGACCAGCGACGAATACACCGCCATCCCGAACACCATCAGCAAAACCGCGCAAATCAGCAGCACGATGGCCAGATAGCAGCCGTCACGCACCTTGCCAGGCAACGGTGTGAAGACTTGAGCGCGGCCGCTCATCGCGTCGCCGTGTTGCCTGCGCAACCACGCATCGACGCCGAAGCTGAACAGCGCAGGCAGCAGCAAAACCATGCCGATCAAGGCGCCCCGGCCAAATTGTTGCTGCCCGACCACGGCTTTGTAAGCTTCCAGCGCCAGCACTTGATAATCGCCACCCACCACCACGGGCACGCCAAAATCGGTGATGGTCAGGGTAAACACCAGACAAAACGCCGCAAACACGGCCTGACGCGTTCCGGGCCACGTGATACTGCGAAAGGCTTTGAACGGCCCGGCGCCCATGCTGGACACGGCATCGAACAGGCGTGCATCGGCCAACGACAGGGCCGAGAGCAAAATCATCAGCGCATGGGGGAAGGTGTAAATCACCTCGCCCAGCACAATCCCCCAAAAGCCATAAATGTTGTCCGAGAGCAGACTGCGCAACATGCCCTGATTCCCAAACAGGTAGACCAGCGCAATCCCTGGCAGCATGGACGGGGCCATCAACGGCAACAGCGACAACCCGCGCCAGACACGTTTGCCGGGGATCAGGGTGCGTTGCAGCGCGTAGGCAAAGAGATAGGCCAGCGGTACGACAATCACCGCCACGCTCAGCGAAACCTTCAGGCTGTTGCCGAGCAACCAATGGAAGTTGTCACTGACGAGCAGCTCCCGTGCAGCGACCCACCCGCCGCCCTGCCCGTCTTCTGCGCTGAAACCGCGCCAGAAGATCGCCAGCAACGGCATCAGCACCGCGACGCCCAACAGCAGCAGTAACAACAGTTTGCCGCCGACCACGAAAAGCCGGTCGCCCAATTCGGCACGCGACATGCTGCGGGTGTGTTTGCCGGGCAATGGCAACGCCATGTCTGCGGCCATCTCAGGCAAACACCTGCAAACTGGCGGGCGGCAAAGCGACCACAATGTCCTGATGACCAAGGCGCGGCAGGTCGTGGCTGCCCACTTCGACCATCAGCGCATGGCCTGGCAAATGATTGAGTTCAAAGCTCATGCGGCAGCGGTTGCCCAGGAACGTGATCTCCCGTACGCGGGCCGGGAACAGGTTTTCCTGATGCAGCACCGGGTTGACCGTGATTGCCTCCGGACGGCAAAACAGTCGGCCTGATGCGGCCTGGCTGGCGTCATCCGCCAGTCGCATGTTCAAACCGCCGACCTGCGCCTGGCTGTCGCCGCTGCGCTGGAACGGCAGCCAATTACCTTGCCCGACGAACTCGGCTACAAACGGCGTGGCCGGCGTGTTGTAGATCGCCTGCGGCGTATCGTATTGCTCGACCTTGCCCTGGTTCATCACCGCAATACGGTCGGCCATGAGCATGGCTTCGTCCTGATTGTGGGTGACCATCAGCGTGGTGATGCCAAGCTGGCGCTGCAGTTGACGCAGCTCGGTACACAAATGCTCGCGCACTCTGGCATCGAGGGCCGACATGGGCTCGTCGAGCAACAACAGCGAAGGCGACGGCGCCAGTGCCCGGGCCAGTGCCACACGTTGTTGCTGACCGCCCGAGAGTTGGCCGGGGAATTTCTTCTCGCTGCCACTCAGGCCCACCAGCTCTAACATCTCGCTGACCCGTTTGCGCACCACGTCGCGATTACTGCCCGCCAGCCCGTAGGCGATGTTGGCTTCAACGCTGAGATTGGGAAACAAGGCACAGGACTGAAACAGAATCCCGTAATCCCGCGCTTGAGGTGCGAGGTCGGACACATCGCGACTGCCCAGGTACAACACGCCGCTGTCCTGACGTTCGAGCCCGGCAATGCAACGCAGCAGTGTGGTCTTGCCGCAGCCGGACGGCCCGAGCAGACACACCAGTTCGCCAGCAGCGACCTCCAGCGACACATCCTCCAGCGCGGTGAACGCGCCAAAGCGTTTGCTCACATTGCGCACCTGCATCGGTACGCCGGGTTGGGACACAACGGTTGCGTTGGAGCGGTTCATGGATGCACCTCATCAAGCTGATAAGCGTCATCCTAAAGAGGCAATGCGTACAAGATGTGGCAGCAAGGCAAAAGCTACCGATAGTGGTATTGGCGGATTTGCGCTGAAGGACTTTTCAGCAGCCGGCCATTTCTTGCGCCAACCCCAGAAAGGCCGCTGGCAAACGCGCCGCTTTTCGCTCCTTAAGGCAGTACAGGTATTCGTGAATCACGGGCGCGTTTTCCAGCGTCAGGACTCGCAACTGGGGATCGTGCGGCACTTCCTGACGGGCAATGATGCTGATGCCGATGTTGCGCAAAACGGCTTCACGAATGGACTCGCGACTGCCGATTTCCAGCAACGGACCAACGCCCACCCCTGCACTGGCCAGCAGGTCTTCAGTCAGACGGCGCGTGGTGGACCCTTGCTCGCGCATTAACAGGCAATGCCCGGCCAATGCCGCGAGCGGCACGTGATCCAGCGCGGCCAACGGGTGATTGCGATGCACCGCGAGGACCAGCGGGTCCGAGCCGAGCACGCGGCGTATCAGGCGCGGGTCTTCCAGCAGTTGCGAGGACACCGCAATGTCGACGCGGTATTCCTCCAGCGCCTCCAGGACCTGCTGTGAGTTGCCGATGTCGACCGACACGTCGATCTGCGGCAAACGTTCGCGAAAGGCTTTGACCAGATCGAGGATGTAATACGGCGCCGTCGCGGCGATACGCAGCGCGCCCATACCCTGACCGCTGTTACGCAGGAAGAATTCGATGTCGGCTTCTTGCTGGAGCAACGCCTTGACCATTGGCATCAAGCGCACGCCATCTTCGGTCAAGGTCAGGCGCCGCCCGCCACGGTAGAACAACTCGACGGCGTACTGGCTTTCGAGCTGGCGAATCTGCGTGGTAACCGTCGGCTGGCTGAGCCCGAGCTTTTTCGCGGCCTGAGTCATGCTGCCCAATTGGGCCACCCGGTAAAACGCTTTCAGCTCGGCACTCAGCACTACAGCCTCTCTTGATCTATTTGCGCAACAGGCGCAACCCGTTGAACACCACCAACAGGCTTACGCCCATGTCGGCAAACACGGCCATCCACATGGTGGCCAGACCGAGGAAGGTTACCGCAAGAAAGATGCCTTTGATGACCAGCGCCAACGCGATGTTCTGCTTAAGAATGCTGGACGTTTGACGTGACAGTCGGATGAATGCCGGGATCTTGCGAAGATCGTCGTCCATCAGGGCGACATCGGCTGTTTCTATCGCCGTATCGGTGCCCGCCGCCGCCATGGCGAAGCCGATTTCAGCGCGCGCCAGCGCAGGCGCGTCGTTAATCCCGTCACCGACCATGCCGACGTGGTGGCCTTTGGCATACAGCGCTTCAATAGCTTTCAGTTTGTCATCCGGCAGCAGGTTGCCCTGCGCTTCGTCGATTCCCACTTGAGCGGCAATGGCCTTGGCCGTGTGCGGGTTGTCACCGGTCAGCATCAGGGTTTTGATGCCAAGGGCATGCAACTGCGCGATCGCTTCGCGGCTTGAGGCCTTGACCGTGTCAGCCACGGCAAACAACGCCATAGGCCCCGCGCTGTCGCACAACAAAATCACCGTCTTGCCCTGCTCTTCCAGGGCGAACAGTTTTTCTTCAAGCTCGGGCGAGCACAGGCCCAGTTCTTCCACCATACGGTGGTTGCCCAAGTGATACAGCGTGCCGTCGATTTCGCCGCGCACCCCGCGCCCGGCCAGCGCAGTGAAGTTATCCACAGAGCGCCACGCCCATTTTTTATCCACAGCCGCATTCGCCACGGCCAGCGACACCGGGTGATCGGAGCGCGAGGCCAGGCTGGCGGCCAGCAACACGGCGCTGTCGGCTAATAGCGGGTCCAGCGGCAGGTAATCGGTTTGCACCGGCTTGCCGTGGGTGATGGTTCCGGTTTTATCCAGGGCCAGATAGTCGAGTTTGTGACCGCTTTCGAGGTACACCCCGCCTTTGACCAGAATGCCCTTGCGCGCTGCCGCCGCCAGCCCGCTGACGATGGTGACTGGGGTCGAAATCACCAGCGCGCACGGGCACGCCACCACCAGCAACACCAGCGCACGGTAGATCCAGTCAAACCACAGGCCACCCATGAACAGCGGCGGGATCACGGCCACGGCCAGTGCCAGCAGGAACACCACGGGGGTGTAGATTTTGGCAAAGCTGTCGACGAAGCGTTGAGTCGGCGCGCGAGCGCCCTGGGCTTGTTCCACGGCATGGATGATGCGCGCCAGGGTAGAGTTATTGGCAGCCGCTGTGACACGGTACTCCAACGATCCGGCCTGGTTGATGGTGCCGGCGAAGACTTTATCCCCGACCGTTTTCTCAATCGGCAAGCTCTCACCGGTGATCGGTGCCTGATCGATGGTTGAACGCCCTGAGACCACGTCGCCATCCAGGCCGATGCGCTCGCCGGGGCGTACGCGCACGATGGCATCCAGGGCGATATCTTTGACCTCCAGCACACGCCAGCTGCCGTCTGCCTGCTGCACTGTGGCTTTATCAGGCGCCATTTGCATCAGGCCGCCAATGGCGTTGCGGGCGCGGTCGAGGGATTTGGCTTCGATCAGCTCGGCCACGGTAAACAGGAACATCACCATCGCCGCCTCAGGCCACTGCCCGATCAATACGGCACCGGTAACGGCAATGCTCATCAGCGCATTGATGTTGAGGTTGAGGTTTTTCAGGGCGATCCAGCCCTTCTTGTAGGTGGTCAGACCGCCGCTGAAGATCGACACCAGCGCCACCAGCGCAATCACCCAGGTCGGCGCTGCGTCGGTGAAGTGCAGCACTTCAGCTGCCAACGCACCCACGCCGGACACCGCGAGCGGCCACCCCTGTTTTTTCTCGACAGGCGCAGGCGGGCTATCGCTCCCCGATTCCAAAGGATCGGCTTGCATGCCAAGGGACTTGATTGCGTCGATAATGGGATCGGTAGACGGCAGGTCGTGGGTCACGCCGAGCACGCGGTTAATCAAGTTGAATTCCAGTTGCTGCACACCCGCCAACTTGCCCAGTTTGTTCTGGATAAGCGTTTGCTCGGTCGGGCAGTCCATCGCTTCGATGCGAAAACTGCTCACGCGGGCGCCTGCCGTAGGCGCAGCGCCAAGTTTGATGACGCTAGGACCTTCTGCCGCCGAGCAGCAACTGTGGGCATGGGCCGCAGGCGCGTGCTGAGTGCTGTGATCGTGATCGTGATCGTGATCGTGATCGTGATCAGCGTGGGATTTGTGCGGGGTGTGAATGGAATCGCTCATCAGGGTGCGTCCAGAAAAGGTGCTTGTTGCCAAGTAAAGACCCTGTAGCCACTATAGGGTCAAGCGACCTTCGGAGAAACGCGTGATGAAAATCGGTGAACTGGCAAAACTGACCGACTGTCAGGTTGAAACCATCCGTTATTACGAGCGCGAAGGGCTGCTGCCGGCGCCGGCGCGCAGTGAAGGCAATTACCGTTTGTACAACCAGGCGCATGTCGAGCGGCTGACGTTTATTCGCAATTGCCGCAGCCTCGACATGACCCTTGAAGAAATCCGCAGCCTGCTCAGCTTGCGCGATAGCCCGCAGGACCAGTGTGAGAGCGTGAACGCGTTGATTGATGAACACATTCATCACGTCAAGGCGCGAATTGACGGGTTGCTGGCGTTGCAGACACAACTGCTCGACCTGCGCCAACGCTGCAGCGAAGGCGCCGACAAGGAACATTGCGGGATTTTGCAGCAGTTGGAGGTCAGTGGCTCGGTCATGGCGCACGATGGCGAACCCAGCCATGTGGGCAGAAGCCACGGGCATTGATGGGTAAAGTACAGTCAATTAAAAAGAAAGCGTCGTTAATTGACTGTTTGTGGAGGTCAAATCAAGTTGAATTCTGCCTGCGTCAGAGTGCTAGTTGACCACCTCAGATTCGGGCTCATGTTGGCCCCAAGAAAAATAAAGTACTGCACTAAAACGCGCTTGCCCACATGGGGCTGGTAGACAACCGGAGGAATAGTGAACGCCATTGATTGGTCTGGGTAGACGGTCATTCTGTGTTGAGAGTCGACCCAAATACCGGAGTCCTGTGTCCAGCGGATCTCCAGCGCGTTATATCGGTGCATGTTGGCAATGGGATCAATAATGACTTTAATGCCATCCGGGTGAGCTGTCGTATCCAGTACACCGTCAACCACACCCATCACCTTCAGGATGGGTTTAGGCCCCAACGATGGCGCGACATACACCAACCTTCCAGGCGAAGGTGTGACTCCCCCCGCTTGTGGCATATGGAAATAGACAATTTCGGATTTCTTCCCTACAAATTTGACAGCCTCGGTGTCAGGCAAGGTGATCAGCACATCCTTATTTTTGCTATCAACACGCACGGGGGCCGATCGATACTCATAAAAATCCTCTGCCGAGAGTACAGTCCAGACCGCCTGAACTTCGTCGCCAACTTCAATCTCTGGTACATCTGTTTCTATTAATACTTTTATTGCATTTCTAAAAAAGGAATGTCCGATCATTTCCTGCGCAATGACCGCTCCCTCGGGTGCAGTGATACCAAAAGAGAATAATCTATCGTCGTAGAGATACAGGACCGCTGGCAGGAATAAACCCGCCTGAACACTTTTACTGCTCGTCCGGGTTTCACGTTTTATAGCGGTGCCAACGTGTTCGCTTGGCCAGAAACCTTCAGTCTTTAATTCATCTTTATGCGTCATGACAGGCTCTCCAGTTGCATAGCAATTGAAGAGCCAAATAAACATGCATCTGCTTTATCAGGAACTGTCACAACTCACAGTTGAATAGACGCTTTCGGTATAGACCCAAGCACCTGTTGTAGCGCCACGTACAACGCTAGGGTTGGACGCGGCGCGGGATTGGGAGTGTGAGTTACACCGCCATCGGCGCGGTCATGGGCGCATGGTGCTCATAACCTTCAAGGCTAAAGTCGCTCGGCTCGATCAGCTCCAGCCACTCGGGCTGGTAAACGCCGGTCTTGGCAAACTCGGGCACGCGCTCCGAAATCACCAGTTTGGGCATCGGGAACGGCTCGCGGGTCAGCTGTTCGTTGAGCATGTCCAGGTGGTTTTCATACACGTGGGCATCGCCGATGAAGTAGGTGAACCAGCGCGGTGTATAACCCGTCAGGCGGCCGATCAGGCTCAGCAACGCAGCACCTTCGGTCAGGTTGAACGGCGTGCCCAGGCCCAGATCGTTGGAGCGAATGTAGAGGCTCAGGGAAATTTCCTTAGTCTCGACGTTCGGGTGGAACTGGTACAGCAGGTGGCACGGCGGCAGCGCCATTTCGTCGAGCTGGGCGCAGTTCCAGCCGTGGAACAGGATACGGCGGCTGCCCGGGTCGTTAATGATAGTGTCGACGCACTGGCGCACCTGATCGATGGCCTTGTACAGCACCACATACGGTTGGCCGTCTTCTTCACCTTCAGCGATCTGCCGGTAGCCCTGGCTCAGGCACAGTTCGATGGCAGCCTGATTGCTGCGCGCGACTTGTTTGTACGCAGGCCATTTGCGCCACTGCACGCCGTAGATTTCGCCAAGGTCGTCTTCACCCTGACGGAACGGGTTGGCCAGCCATTGCGCGTTTTCGTTAGCGTTCTGGTCCCAGACTTTGCAGCCCAGGGCGCGGAAATCCGCTGCACTGTTAACCGGACGCAAAAAGCCGCACATCTCGCCGATGGCCGATTTGAAGGCCATGCGCCGGGTGGTGATGGCCGGGAAGCCTTCCTTGAGGTCGTAGCGCAACATGGCGCCGGGCAGACTGATGGTCTTAACGCCAGTGCGGTTGGCTTGCAGGGTGCCGTTTTTGATGACGTCGGCAACGAGGTCGAGATATTGCTTCATGGTTTTCCTACCGTTTGAATGCAGGGCCGCGCAGCCCTGCGATTCGAATTTATTGCGCTGCTTGGCGGGCCGCAGGATCGCGGTGGTAAGCCCACCAGATCAAGAACAGGCCACCGAGAATCATCGGGATGCACAGGATTTGCCCCATCGTCACCCAACCGAACGCCAGATAGCCTAGCTGAGCATCCGGTACGCGGACGAACTCGACGATGAATCGGAAAATACCGTAGAACAGGGCGAACATGCCGGAAACGGCCATGGTCGGGCGCGGTTTGCGCGAGTACAGCCAAAGAATCAGGAAGAGTGCCACACCTTCGAGGGCAAACTGATAAAGCTGCGACGGATGACGCGCCAGTTGTTGCGGATCGGTCGGAAAAATCATCGCCCAAGGCACGTCAGTGGCTTTGCCCCACAGCTCGGCGTTAATAAAGTTACCGATACGCCCGGCCCCCAGACCAATCGGCACCACAGGCGCAATGAAGTCCATGATTTGGAAAAATGACTTGTTGTTGCGCTTGCCGAACCACCAAGTGGCCAGCATCACGCCGATCAGCCCGCCGTGGAACGCCATACCGCCTTTCCACACTTCGAAGATCAGCAGCGGGTTGGCGATGTAGGCGCTCAAGTCGTAGAACAGGACGTAGCCTAAACGGCCGCCGACGATCACGCCCATAGCCACCCAGAACACCAGATCAGAGAGTTTCTCTTTGGTCCAGGTCGGGTCGAAACGGTTCAGGCGGCGCGACAGGATCAGCCACGCGGCGCCAATGCCGATCAGGTACATCAAGCCGTACCAATGGATTTTCAGCGGACCGATGGCCAAGGCCACCGGGTCAATCTGCGGGTAAGGCAGCATTGCGACTCCTTGTTAGATCAGGAAACTCAAACCGACACAGAACAACAGTGCGGCAAACAGCCGTTTCAGCAAGCGCGGCGAAAGTGTGTGGGCCAAACGCGCACCAAAACGGGCGAAAAACATGCTGGTCAGGGCAATCCCGAGCAGCGCCGGCAAATACACAAACCCGAGACTATGCGCGGGCAGGTCGGGGTTGTGCCAGCCAATAATCATGAAACTTAATGCACCTACCAGCGCAATCGGCAGCCCGCAGGCGGCCGACGTGGCCACGGCTTGCTGCATCGGTACACTGCGCCAGCTCAGGAACGGCACGGTCAAGGAGCCACCGCCCACACCAAAAATCGCCGACGCCCAACCAATGACAGTGCCAGCCAGGGTCAGACCGACTTTACCCGGCACCGTTCGGCTGGCTTTGGGTTTGAGTTCAAGCGCCATCTGCACAGCGATGACCAAGGCAAAAACGCCAATGATTTTCTGCAAATGAGGACCGGCGATCGCTTCGGCCGTCAGAGCACCGATACCCGCGCCGATTAAAATGCCCAGCGCCATCCACACAAACAACGGCCAGCGCACCGCGCCTTTGCGGTTGTGTTCACGAATCGAGTTGATTGAGGTAAAGATGATCGTGGCCAATGAAGTGCCCACGGCCAGGTGGGTCAGCACCTCGGGATTGAAGCCCTGCAACGTAAAACTGAACACCAGCACCGGGACGATGATGATGCCGCCCCCGACCCCGAACAAACCGGCCAATACCCCGGCAAAGCCTCCCAGCACCAGATAGAGCAGAAATTCCATGACGCCCCCCAAATTTGACCCGCATGGTAACGGAGCAAGGGCTTGGGCTCCACACATGGCGCAAGGCGCCTGAGCAATCTATAAGTACAGGGGTTAAAAAACATTAAGGACTGATCATGTGCTTGATTGTCTTCGCGTGGCGCCCCGGCCATGCACAGCCGCTGGTGGTGGCGGCTAACCGGGATGAGTTCTACGCCCGCCCCGCCAAGCCCCTTGCGCAATGGGCCGATGCGCCGCACGTGTACGCAGGGCGTGACCTGGAGGCTGGCGGCACGTGGCTGGGCATTGGCGCTGACGGCCGCTTTGCGGCGTTGACCAATATTCGCGAGCCGCACAAACCGCCGACACGACGTTCGCGGGGGGATTTAGTGGCGCGTTTTTTATGCGGAAATCAATCGATTTCCGAATTTTTCAACGACATTGGCCGACGATCAGTCGATTACGCAGGCTTCAATTTGCTCGTGGGCACTCGGGACGCGCTGTGGCATTTCAATTCAAAGGTTGTCGCCCCTGAACCCTTGAAGGCCGGTGTTCATGGCCTGTCTAACGCTGGCCTGGACACGCCGTGGCCAAAATTAGTGAAAGCCAAGGCTGCGCTCAGTGAAGTGTTAGACCAGGCTGACCCGCAAGCGCTGCTGGGTATTTTGAAGGATCAACAGACGGCGACGTATAGCGACCTGCCCGATACCGGTGTGGGGCTGGCCACGGAGTTTTTGCTGTCGAGTGTCTTTATTGCCAGCACCACCTATGGCACCCGTGCAAGCACGGCATTGATTGTTAATGCTGACGGTTCCAGGGTGATGGTGGAACACAGCTTCGGGCCAAAGGGCGGGCGCCTGGGGGAAGTCAGGCTGGAGCTGCCCCCACCCTCTCCCTTTGCGAGCGGGCCGGGTGAGGCGCTTTTCAGTACGGTTTGATTGCCGCCGGATTCATCATGCGGGTCAGCCCCATGTTTTTCAGGGCCAGTTGCACGGTGCTGCGAATCACCTGCGGGTTGTCGATGGTCATGACTTCGGCCAACAGCTCCTTGGCGCGACTGAGCTCGACCTGACGGAGCATCCATTTCACTTTCGGCAAGTTGGTGGCGTTCATCGACAGGCTGTCAAAGCCCATCGCCATCAACAGGATCGCCGCCGCCGGATCGCCCGCCATTTCGCCGCAGATGCTCGCAGGCTTGCCTTCGGCGTGGGCGTCGCGCACCACCGATTGCAAGGCTTGCAGCACCGCCGGGTGCAGGTAGTCGTACAAATCGGCAACGCGCGGGTTGTTGCGGTCCACCGCCAGCAAGTATTGAGTCAGGTCGTTGGAACCGACAGACAGGAAATCCACCTGCCTCGCCAGCTCCCTGGTCTGATAGACCGCGGCCGGGATTTCGATCATCACGCCGATGGGTGGCATCGGCACATCGGTGCCTTCATCACGCACTTCGCCCCAGGCACGGTGCAGCAGGTGCAAAGCTTCTTCGAGTTCATGAGTGCCAGAAATCATCGGCAACAAAATACGCAGGTTGTTCAGGCCTTCGCTGGCCTTGAGCATGGCCCGGGCCTGAACCAGAAAGATTTCAGGGTGGTCGAGGGTGACGCGAATCCCGCGCCAGCCGAGGAACGGGTTGTCTTCTTTGATCGGGAAGTACGACAGTGACTTGTCGCCGCCAATGTCCAGGCTGCGCATGGTCACCGGTTGCGGATGGAAGGCGGCAAGTTGCTCCCGATAAATCGCCAGTTGCTCCTTTTCGCTCGGAAAGCGCTGGTTGATCATGAACGGCACTTCGGTGCGGTACAGGCCAACGCCTTCTGCGCCGCGCTGCTGCGCCCGTGCCACATCGGCCAGCAAGCCGGTGTTGACCCACAGCGGCATGCGATGCCCGTCCGGGGTGATGCACGGCAGCTCGCGCAGGGCATCGAGGCCCTGAGACAGCTGACGCTCTTCTTCCACCACGTCGGCATATTGCTTGCGCAGCAGTTCGCTGGGGTTGGTGTAAACCTCGCCGTGGTAACCGTCGACGATCATCTGAATGCCGTCGACCTTGGAATACGGCAGGTCGACCAGGCCCATGACAGTCGGGATACCCATGGCACGGGCGAGGATCGCCACGTGAGAGTTGCCCGAACCGAGTACCGACACCAGACCGGCCAGCTTGCCCTCGGGCACCTCGCCAAGCATGGTCGCCGTCAGCTCTTCACTGACCAGAATCGTGTGATCGGGGTAAACCATGGTTTGTTTATGGTCGTGCTGCAAATAGGCCAGCAGCCGCCGACCCAGGTCGCGCACATCCGATGCCCGCTCGCGCAGGTAATCGTCGTCCATCAATTCGAATCGGTTGACGTGGTCAGTCACCACTTGCCGCAACGCGCCCTGAGCCCACTGACCGGTCTTGATCACATTTTTGACTTCGCTGCCCAGCGACGCGTCGTCGAGCATCATCAAGTAAACGTCGAACAGCGCCTGTTCTTCAGGGCGCAGTTGGGTGGCGAGTTTCTTCGACACGGCACGCATGTCATTGCGCACGCCTTCGAGGGCAGTCTTGAACAGGGCGATTTCCGCGGGGATGTCGGTAATCGCCTTGTCGGGCACCACGTCAAGGTCGGCCGGGGGCAGCATGACCACCGCCGTGCCGACCGCCGCGCCGGGCGAGCCAGGCACGCCGACAAACTTGGCTTCCTGGATGCCCTTGCCCTGACGCCCCAGACCACGAATCGAGCCGGTGGCTTCAGCGTGGGCGATAACCCCGGCCAATTGCGCACTCATCGTCACCAGAAAGGCTTCTTCGCCTTCGTCGAACTGGCGACGCTCCTTTTGCTGGATCACCAGAACGCCGACCACACGCCGGTGGTGGATGATCGGCGCACCCAGGAAGGCGGCATAACGCTCTTCACCGGTCTCGGCGAAGTAACGGTAGCGAGGGTGATCGGCGGCGTTTTCGAGGTTCAGAGGTTCTTCACGGGTGCCCACCAGGCCGACCAGGCCTTCGTTGGGCGCCATGCTGACCTTGCCGATCGAGCGCTTGTTCAAGCCCTCGGTGGCCATCAACACAAAACGGTTGGTCTCTGGATCAAGCAAATAGACCGAGCAGACCTGACTGCCCATGGCCTCTTTGACGCGCAACACAATAATCCCCAACGCCGCCTTGAGATCCTTGGCGGAGTTAACTTCCTGGACGATCTTGCGCAGCGTATTGAGCATGGCTCGGGGTCGAACTCCGTGTCAGGCGCGCGTTAAAAGGCGCGGGGCAAGCTCTTTGAGAGCGCGACGGTAGACCTCGCGCTTGAATGTCACCACCTGGCCCAACGGATACCAATAGCTGACCCAGCGCCAGCCATCGAATTCCGGTTTACCGGTCAAATCCATCCGCACCCGCTGCTCGTTAGAGATCAGGCGCAGCAAAAACCATTTCTGCTTCTGGCCGATGCACAGCGGCTGGCTGTGGGTACGGACCAAACGTTGCGGCAGACGATAGCGCAACCAGCCTCGCGTACAGGCGAGTATTTCTACATCTTCGCGTTCAAGGCCAACTTCTTCGTTCAGCTCACGGTACAAGGCGTCTTCTGGCGTCTCATCAGGGTTGATACCACCCTGCGGAAACTGCCACGCGTCTTGATTGATTCGGCGAGCCCAAAGTACCTGACCAGCATCATTTGTCAGAATAATCCCGACATTAGGACGGAAACCATCGGGGTCGATCACGGCAACAACCTCGCAAACGCATGTCGCCGCATTGTTCCACAAAGGTTGTGAAAGCAGCAACGCGCCACCCTGTCTTATGTGCACTCTTATTAAAAGACCGTATTCTTGTGGGCTTTCAACCGACAGCTCAGCGGGTAATTGCAATGCGTCTGGCTTTATTCGACTTGGACAACACCCTTTTAGGCGGCGACAGCGACCACGCATGGGGCGACTACCTGTGCGAACGCGGCATTCTCGACGGTGCTGCTTATAAAGCACGCAACGATGCGTTTTATCAGGATTACCTGGCAGGCACACTCGATAATGCGGCCTATCTGAATTTCAGCATGGAAATTTTCGGCCGTCATGACATGGCGCAACTGGATCAGTGGCACCGCGAATTCATGCGCGACTGCATCGAGCCGTTGATGCTGCCCAAAGCGCAAGCACTGCTGGCCCAACACCGCGACGCAGGCGACACGCTGGTCATCATCACCGCCACTAACCGCGTGGTCACCGCCCCCATTGCCAAACGCCTGGGCGTGGAACATTTAATCGCCACCGAGTGCGAAATCGTCGATGGCCGCTACACCGGCCGCAGCGCCGACGTCCCGTGCTTTCGTGAAGGCAAAGTCACACGCCTGACACGCTGGACAGAAGAAAACGGCTACACGCTCGAAGACAGTTACTTTTACAGTGACTCGATGAACGACTTGCCGTTGCTGGAACGTGTCACCCATCCAGTAGCCGTGGACCCGGACCCCAACCTGCTGGCCGAAGCCAAGAAACGCGGCTGGAAGGTAATGTCGCTACGCGACTGAATGTAAAAGCCCCTCCTGGCAGAGGGGCTTGACGGGGTCAGGGCTCGTTTTAAACCGGCTTCGCGCCCATCAAACCTGCGATGGCGACAAAACAAACTGCGCAAAAAATAGCCAGTCCCAACGTGAAACGGGGGTGTTTGGCGACGCGCCCCAAACGCAGGCGATTGAGGCGTACCACCAGCCACACCCAACTCAGCGCACCCAGCAGGTATAAACAACTGCCCGCCAGCAGCCACAGTTGACTCAACGGCCAGCCCGCCAGATGCACCAGCCACCATCCGCTAAACGGTAATGCCAGCAAACACAGCCCCATCAATGCCCAGACAAAGCCCCAGGGGCGTCGTAACACGCCGCCCGACAGGTTTTTATCCCCGGCCCGGTAACGGCGAGTGACCACCACCAGCAACGCGATTGCGCAGACGAACAGCAGCAGCGTCGACACCCCATGCAACAGCTTCAACGCGGTGAAGGTTTCCATGTCATTGATTCCTTGAACGGTCCATTCAGCTTAGCGGCAATCAGCCAAGAAACAGCTGATAAGCCGGGTTATCACTTTCATCCCAATACGGGTAGCCGATGTCCGCCAATGCGGCAGGCACCAGATGGCGCTCGTCCGCAGGTACTTGCAGGCCCGCCATCACACGGCCATCAGCCGCGCCGTGGTTGCGGTAGTGGAACATTGAAATATTCCAGCGCCCGCCCAACTTGTTGAGGAAGTTGAACAAGGCACCCGGGCGTTCCGGGAATTCGAAGCGGAACAGTTGCTCATCACTGACTTTATCGGCATGCCCGCCCACCATGTGGCGGATGTGCAATTTGGCCAGTTCGTTGTCAGTCAAGTCCACCACCGGGAAGCCCTGTTCCCGCAGGCTCGCCAGCAGGGCGCTGCGCGGATCATTGATCGGGTGTGTCTGCACGCCGACAAAAATATGCGCTTCGCGCCCGGTGTGGTAGCGGTAGTTGAATTCAGTGATCTGGCGCTTGCCGATGGCCTGACAGAACGCCTTGAAACTGCCGACTTCTTCGGGAATGGTCACCGCGATAATGGCTTCACGGCCTTCGCCCAGTTCGGCACGTTCAGCGACATGGCGCAACCGGTCGAAATTGACGTTGGCACCCGAGTCGATGGCGACCAGCGTTTGCCCCTTCACGCCACGCTGTTCGACATATTTCTTGATCCCGGCCACGCCCAGCGCGCCGGCAGGTTCGGTGATCGAGCGGGTGTCATCGAAGATATCCTTGATGGCTGCACAGATCTCGTCCGTGCTGACCGTGATGACTTCATCCACGTAGTCTTTGCAGATATCAAACGTATGCTGGCCAATCTGGCCGACCGCCACGCCGTCCGCAAAAATGCCCACGGTCGGCAATACCACACGCTCGCCAGCGGCCATGGCGACTTGCAGGCAGTTGGAATCGTCAGGTTCAACGCCAATGACCTTGATGTCCGGCCGCAAGTACTTCACGTACGCGGCAATCCCTGCAATCAGCCCGCCGCCGCCCACCGGCACAAAAATCGCGTCCAGTGGCGCCGGGTGCTGGCGCAGAATTTCCATCGCCACGGTGCCCTGCCCGGCGATGGTGTGCGGGTCATCGTAGGGGTGTACGTAGACGTAGCCTTTTTGTTCGACCAGTTGCAGCGAATACGCCAGCGCCTCGGGGAAGGAGTCGCCGTGCAGCACCACAATGCCGCCACGCGAGCGTACGCCTTCAATCTTGATCTCCGGCGTGGTTTTAGGCATGACGATGGTGGCCTTGACCCCCAATTTTTTGGCGGCCAGGGCCAAGCCCTGAGCGTGATTGCCTGCAGAGGCCGTGACCACGCCACACGCGCGCTCGGCGTCAGTGAGGTGCATCAACTTGTTATAAGCGCCACGAATCTTGAACGAGTACACCGGCTGCAGATCTTCGCGTTTAAGCCAAATCTGATTGCCCAACCGCTCGGTCAGCTGGTTGGCGGCTTGCAAGGGCGTTTCAACGGCCACGTCATAAACGCGCGAGTTGAGGATCTTCTTAACGTACTGTTCGAGCATCGGAAAGCGTCACTGTGCGAGTTAGCAGGGACCAAGGAGTCTACCCCAGCGTTTACGCGGCCGACCACACGAAATGGGAGGTTTATACAGACCCTCCCCCTGACCCTCTTCTAAAAGGGAGAGGGAACTGAACAGGCGTGCTCGCTGAGCCAGACAGCAGCGCAAGGGCAAAGGGTCGCACCCATTGTCAGACCACGCCCACAGTTTGGCGCTTGCCCGTATAATGCCGCCCTTCTGTTTTCCTTCCCGCCCCGGAGCCCGCATGACCCAGGATCAACTCAAACAGGCCGTCGCCCAGGCGGCTGTCGATTTCATCCTTCCAAAACTGGATGACAAGAGCATCGTCGGGGTCGGCACCGGCTCCACCGCTAACTGCTTCATCGACGCACTCGCCCAGCACAAGGGTGCGTTCGACGGCGCTGTCGCCAGCTCCGAAGCCACCGCCGCACGCCTCAAGGGCTACGGGATTCCGGTCTACGAGCTGAACACCGTCAGCGATCTGGAGTTCTACGTGGACGGCGCCGACGAAAGCGACGAAAACCTGAACCTGATCAAGGGCGGCGGTGCTGCCCTGACCCGCGAGAAAATCGTCGCTGCCGTTGCCAAAACCTTTATCTGCATTGCTGACGCCAGCAAGCTGGTGCCGGTTTTGGGTGCATTTGCGCTGCCAGTTGAAGTGATCCCGATGGCCCGCAGCCACGTGGCCCGCGAATTGGTCAAACTGGGCGGCGACCCGGTTTACCGTGAAGGCGTAATAACCGACAACGGCAACATCATCATTGACGTGTTCAACATGCAGATCACCAACCCGGTGGAGCTGGAGCGCCAAATCAATGCCATCGTCGGCGTGGTGACCAACGGTTTGTTCGCCGCACGACCTGCTGATTTGCTGTTGCTGGGCACGCCTGAAGGCGTAAAGACCCTGTCCAGGTAATTCCTCGGGCATGAAAAAGCCGACGCATGCGTCGGCTTTTTTGTGCGCGGTGGTTTATCCGCGCTTGTAAACGATTTCCTTGGTGTCACCGTCACAGGTGCCAACCACTTTGCCATTAGCCGAAGCGCCTTTGTCGACGATCTCCAGCGAATAATGTGGAACACCTTTGGCGTCAATCTTGGCGGCAATTTCGCTTTTCAGCTCACCGCAGTCTTTCGCAGCGAAAGCGGTGCTCGCCAGTGCCATCAAACCGACAGCCACTAAAATCTTCTTCATCCGTCACATCCCCTGTTCAAAACAAAAAGGGTGCGCCGCGCTTGCGCAACGTCGCACCCAGACGGTGTAGCGGAGTTTATGGCAAACGGCCAGCTCACAAGTTCAAAAGGTTTGCACGACTCAGCTGCTGGCGATACGGAATCCGACCTTGAGCGTCACCTGATAGTGCGCCACTTTGCCGTCCTTGATATGCCCGCGGGTCTCCAGCACTTCGAACCATTCCATGTGCTTGATGCTTTTGTTGGCCTCGGCCAGTGCATTACTGATGGCGTCTTCTATGCTGCTCGGGGACGAGCCTACCAGTTCGATTTTTTTGTAGGTGTGATGGTCAGACATAACGTTCTCCATTTGTCGTAAGTCAAAGCCTAGCAGCGAATGTGCTGAATACTTGGGAAGCGATGCAAAAGGAAAAGTTCAGGTTTACTGCACTTTCTGAAAACGCCGCAGTCGGACTTAACACACACAGTCACTCATCAATGCAGGAGAGCCCAAATGGCTAGCAATTCTTTACGTAAAGCCTCGTTGCAAAGTATGGAAGCTGAGATCGAGAGCCTGCTTAAGTCTCTGGAAAGCCTCAAGGATGATGCCTCGGAAGAGTCCAAAAAGACCCTCAAGGCACTCAAAGGCAATGCTGAGAATGCCCTCAAGCATTCCCGTCATCTGCTGAGCGAAACCTTTGAAGAAGTGAAAGACAAAACCCGCGAGACGGCCATCGCCACTCGTGAATACGCCCAAGAGCATCCCTACGCGACTGCGGGCGTTGCCATCGGCGCGCTGGGCCTGCTGGCCGCTTACCTGATGTGCAAACGCGGCAACTAAACCGCGTTACGCGCAAGCTCAGCCTTGAGCCATTGCGCCAGTTGCCGGGCGCGCCCATCTGCGGCGCGCTTGGGCAGCCATAACGCCAGTTGCGCCGGGGTTTCCCCGAAACCCCATGGCGCAATCAGGCGTCCTGCCTTCAGATCCTCCGTAACCAACGGCTCAGGGGCAATTGCCACGCCCAACCCGGCGACGGCGGCTTCCAGCAAGTAATACAAGTGCTCAAACCCTTGTCCGTATTTCAACGCAGTTGCGTCGAGTGCCTGCTGCTGCGCCCAGCTCGGCCATGCCTGTGGCCTTGAGGTCGTATGCAATAAGGGTTCGTCCAGCAAGGCGCCCGGCGGCGCATTGCGCAATTGCTCATAACGGACGAAACGCGGGCTGAGCACCGGCCCGATACGTTCGCTGCCCAGTTCATACACCTGCATATCGGCAGGCCACGGCGGTTCAGCGAATACCAGCAGCGCGTCGAGACCCGGTTTACGAGGGTCCAGATCGCCTTCACCGGCTGACAGGTGCAAACGCAAATCCGGCAAATCGGCATTCAACCGACCCAGGCGCGGGATGAACCAGCGCGCCAGCAAACTTCCCGAACACCCCAGCACAAAGGGCGCGTCGACATGGCTTTGCGTGAGTTCACTGCATACGTTTCGTAAGCGATCAAACGCCTCGCTGCTGGCATCGCGCAGTCGCACACCGGCATCAGTCAACCTCAAACCGCGGCCTTCCTTGACGAACAGGCTGACGCCCAGGTGCTCTTCAAGAACTTTAAGTTGCCGACTGACGGCGCCGTGGGTGACGTTCAACTGCTCGGCCGCCTGACTCACGCTGTTCAGGCGGGCGGTGGCTTCAAAAGCACGCAGGGCATTTAAGGGAGGAAGGTCGCGGCTCATGGTATCTGTGAGTTTTCCTGACAGGTTGCAGCGATCTTATCGGTTTTCATCCCGGTCTGTCGCGCGTAGAGTCAGGCCCATCGACCTTCGTACCTTTTCAGCTGGAGCGTCCCATGACCCAATCCAATTTGCGTAGCGGCCCCGATGCCAATGGCCTGTTCGGTTCATTCGGCGGCCGTTACGTGGCAGAAACCCTGATGCCGTTGATCCTTGAACTGGATCGTGAATACGAGCTGGCCAAGCACGACCCCGAATTCATTAAAGAGCTGGCCTACTTTCAGCGCGACTACGTGGGTCGCCCCAGCCCGCTGTACTACGCCGAACGCCTGACCGAATTCTGCGGCGGTGCAAAGATCTACCTCAAACGTGAAGAGCTGAACCACACCGGCGCGCACAAGATCAACAACTGCATCGGCCAGATTCTGCTGGCGCGGCGCATGGGCAAAAAACGCATCATTGCTGAAACCGGCGCCGGGATGCACGGCGTAGCCACCGCCACCGTAGCGGCGCGTTTCGGCCTGCAATGCGTGATTTACATGGGCACGACCGACATCGAACGCCAGCAGGCCAACGTGTTCCGCATGAAGCTGCTGGGCGCCGAAGTGATCCCGGTCGTGGCCGGCACCGGCACGCTCAAGGACGCCATGAACGAAGCCCTGCGTGACTGGGTGACCCATGTCGACAGCACGTTCTACCTGATCGGCACCGTGGCGGGCCCGCACCCGTACCCGGCGATGGTGCGGGATTTCCAGGCGGTAATCGGCAAGGAAACCCGTGACCAAATGCTGGCGCAGGAAGGCCGTCTTCCCGACAGCCTGGTGGCCTGCATCGGGGGCGGCTCCAATGCCATGGGCCTGTTCCACGCGTTCCTGGATGACACACAGGTTGAAATCATCGGCGTGGAAGCGGCCGGGTATGGCATCGACACCGGCAAACACGCGGCCAGCCTCAATGGCGGCGAGCCAGGCGTGTTGCACGGTAACCGTACCTTTCTGTTACAAGACGACGACGGTCAGATCATCGACGCACACTCGATTTCTGCGGGTCTCGACTATCCCGGCATTGGCCCGGAACACGCGTGGTTACACGACATCGGTCGCGTTGAATACACCTCGGTCACTGACGACGAGGCCCTCGACGCGTTCCATAAATGCTGCCGCCTGGAAGGCATCATTCCCGCACTGGAAAGCGCCCACGCGCTGGCTGAAGTATTCAAGCGCGCGCCGACCCTGCCAGCCGATCACCTGATGGTGGTCAACTTGTCCGGCCGGGGCGACAAAGACATGCAAACCGTGATGCACCACATGGAACAATCCCAGCAGGAGAAACACTGATGAGCCGCCTGCAAACCCGCTTTGCTGAACTCAAGCAACAGAACCGCGCCGCATTGGTGACCTTCGTCACGGCGGGCGATCCTGACTACGCCACCTCGCTGGCCATTCTCAAAGGGCTGCCAGCGGCGGGGGCTGACGTGATCGAGTTGGGCATGCCGTTCACCGATCCGATGGCCGATGGCCCGGCCATTCAGTTGGCCAACATTCGCGCCCTCGGCGGCCACCAAAATTTGGCCAAAACCCTGCAAATGGTGCGCGAGTTCCGTGAAGGGAATAGCGATACGCCACTGGTGCTGATGGGTTACTTCAACCCGATCCACCATTACGGCGTGGCAAAATTCATTGCCGAAGCGAAGGAGTCGGGCGTTGACGGCATGATCGTGGTCGACATGCCGCCGGAGCACAACAGCGAGCTGTGCGACCCGGCACAAGCGGCGGGTCTGGACTTCATCCGCCTGACCACACCCACCACCGACGACGCACGCCTGCCCAAAGTACTGACCGGCAGTTCGGGTTTTGTGTATTACGTATCGGTGGCGGGTGTGACCGGCGCCGGCTCAGCGACCACCGACCAGGTGAGTGAAGCGATTGAGCGTCTGCGTCGGCACACTGATTTGCCAATCAGTGTCGGGTTTGGCATTCGCACCCCGGAACAGGCGGCCGCCATTGCCCGTTTGGCCGATGGCGTGGTTGTCGGGTCGGCGCTGATCGACAAGATCGAAAATGCCGCCACACCTGAGCAGGCCGTGGATGGCGTGCTGAGCCTGTGCGCAGCGTTGGCTGAAGGTGTTCGCAAAGCCCGCGGCTGACCGGGACAAACCTGCTGGCAGGTTGTGCCAGCAGGTCATCGGACGGATTACCGCTTGTTGAGCACCCTTGCCAGACGGTCTCCCCCTTGCTGGATCACCGCCACCAACACCACCAGCAACACAATCACGGTGAGCATCACTTGCGTGTCAAAGCGCTGGTAGCCATACCGATAGGCAATGTCACCCAGCCCTCCCGCACCGATGGCACCTGCCATGGCGGAGGAATTGATCATGGTCACCAGGGTGATGGTGAATCCGCCGACGATGCCGGGTAATGCTTCAGGCAGCAGGACATGCCAAATGATGTGATGGCGTTTACAGCCCATGGCTTGTGCCGCCTCGATCAGGCCGTGGTCCACTTCACGCAAGCTGACTTCTGCAATCCGCGCAAAGAACGGGGTCGCAGCGATGGTCAGTGGCACAACGGCCGCCCACACGCCGTACGTCGTACCGACAATCAGCCGGGTGAAAGGGATCAGCGCCACCATCAGAATCAAAAACGGGATGGAGCGAAACAGGTTCACGAACGCGCCCAACGCTTTATTCAGCGCGGGCGCCTGATAAATGCCGCCCTTGTCGCTGGTCACCAGAATCACGGCCAGTGGAATGCCCAGCACGAGCGCGATCAACGACGACACGCCGACCATCAGGAAGGTGTCGATCACCCCCTGCCACAAACGATCAAATGCCATAACCGACCACCTCGACCTGTTGTGCCCAATGTTGAGCGCGTTTACGCAATTCCTCTGCGCCCAGTGATACACCGCTGACACTGAGCAGCAGTTGCCCCAGCGCATGGCCCTGAATCTGCTCAACCCCGCCATGCAGCAAGCGCACCTGGCCGCCGAGTGCAGCAAACAAGGCGCCAAGGTCAGGCTCCTGCGCCTGCTGGCCCGTAAATCGCAGGCGCAGGATCACATCCGATTGCGCCGACACGGGTTGCGCGCTAATGCGCGCCTGCAAGCCTTCGGGCAACGCATCCTGTAGCGGTGCGAGCAGGGTTTTGCTGACCTCGTGCTGCGGGTTGCCAAACACTTGCCACACAGGGCCCTGCTCAACGATTCGTCCTTGTTCCAGCACCACCACCCGATGACAGATGTCGCGAATCACCGCCATCTCATGGGTGATAAGTACGATGGTCAACCCAAGCCGCTGATTGATTTCGCGCAACAAGCCGAGGATCGATTGGGTGGTTTCGGGATCAAGTGCCGACGTGGCCTCGTCGCACAATAAAATGGCAGGGTTATGCACCAATGCGCGGGCAATGCCTACGCGCTGTTTCTGCCCACCGGACAGCTGCGCCGGGTAAGCCGTGTGCTTGCCTTGCAGGCCCACCAGCTCCAGCAGCTCGCGGACTTTTTGCTCACGTTGCAATTTGGGAACGCCAGCCACTTTCAGCGGCAGCTCCACGTTCTGCCACACGGTCTTGGCGGACATCAGGTTGAAGTGCTGGAAGATCATGCCGATCTGCCTGCGCAACGCCACCAGCGCGTTTTCATCAAACCCGCCAATGTCGACCTGATCAATCAGCACGCGGCCGCTGCTGGGCTGTTCAAGGCGGTTGATGGTGCGAATCAACGACGATTTACCCGCACCACTGCGGCCGATGATGCCGAAGATCTCCCCGCGTTGAATCGCCAGGTCGATGCCCTTGAGCGCATCCACCGGGCCTTGGCGTCCGTCATAGGTTTTGCCCACGCCGATAAAACGCACATGGGCGCGGCTTAATTCAGGGTGCAATTGAGTCTGGGTCGCACTGGGCGGCTGGACGTCGAGCCGCCCCGTGCGAGCAATGGCCACGCTCATGATCAGCCTCCCCAGCCCGGCTGGTACAAGGTGCCGTAGGTTTCATCCAGCGAGGCCTTGACCACCGGCGAGTGCTGATAAATGTCCACGAATTTGGCGATGCGCGGATCGTCCTTGTTCTGCGGTTTGATGACGAACTGAATCACGTACTCCGGGTGATCGAGGCCATCAAACAGCAGGGCGGATTGAGCATCGAACGTTTTGGCCAGACGGATGTAAGCCGGATATCCCTGGACCAAATCGGCGTCATCGTACGCGCGCACCAATTGCACGGCCTCGACTTGCAAAATATTGATTTTTTTCGGGTTGGCGGTGATGTCGGCTTCGGTGGCTTTGTAACCGACACCCGGTTTGAGCGTAATCAATCCCGCCTTGGCCAGTAACTGCAGACCGCGACCGCTGTTGATCGGGTCATTGGCGATCGCCACTGTGGCACCTGCGGGTAGGGCTTCCAGGCTTTTGTACTTTTTGGAGTACAAACCGATGTTGTTGATGATCCCCGGTTTGAACGGCACCAGATCACTGCCGGATGCTGCGTTGGCGTTTTCCAGAAATGGAATGTGCTGGAAATAGTTAATGTCGATATCGCCCGCTGCCAGTGCGGTGTTGGGCACGATCCAGTCCGTGAACTCTACCAGCTCCACCTTTAGACCCTGTTTGTCAGCTTCAGCGACGGCTTTTTCCAGCGGCATGGCAAAAGCGGCCGTCGTGCCGACCTTGAGCGGGCTATCGGCGGCGTGGGTAAATCCGCTGAGCAGACCGAGGGCTAACACCAGTGCGTTGACTGGGTGAGTGATGTGTTTTTTATTCATGGGTAGGTTCCAGTCAAGGGGTGAAATTCAGTGACGCTGCTTCAAGCGCTGTAGCGGTAACCCGCGCCGGTGTGGCGTTGGGGCAGGTGCGCATCGCCTTCGGTAAACAGTTTTTGACGCAGGCTGCCGTGGTCGTAGGCCGTCTTGTACGAACCCCGGCGCTGCAGTTCGGGAATCACCCACTCGATGAAGTCCTCGTAGCTTTCGGGAGTGACAATGCGGGTCAGGTTGAAGCCGTCCAGGCCGGTTTCAGCAATCCAGGATTCCAGCTCATCAGCGACGTGTTCCGGTGAGCCCACCACGGTCATGTAGCGACCGCCCAGCGCGTGCTGTTCGAGCAGTTTGCGACGTGTCCAATCGTTGTTTTGCAGCACCTGGGTGGCGGACTGAATGGCGTTGCTCTTGACGTACTGGATCGGTTCGTCCAGTTCGTAGTCCGAGAAGTCAATGCCCGTGGAGCTGGAGAAATGCGCCACACCGGCTTCGGCGCTGGCAAAGCTCAGGTATTCCTCGCGTTTGGCGCGCGCCTGTTGCTCGGTCGGCGCGACGATCACGTTGAGCCCCATGAACACCTTGATGTCATCCGGGTTGCGCCCGGCCGCCTCGGCGCTGGCACGCACTTTATCGACCTGCTGCCGAGTCGCCGCTTTGGTCTGACCGCTGATGAACACGCATTCAGCGTGGCGTCCGGCGAAGGCCAGACCACGATCGGAGCTGCCTGCCTGAAACAGCACCGGCGTACGCTGGGGCGAGGGCTCGCACAAGTGATAGCCCTCCACCTGATAGAACTCGCCGTGGTGCTTCACCTTGTGCACCTTCTCCGGCCGGGCATAGATGCGCTGCGCGGGATCATTAATCACCGCGCCGTCTTCCCAACTGCCTTCCCACAGTTTGTAGAGTACCTCAAGGTATTCGTCGGCCTGGTCATAACGGCGGTCATGCTCAACTTGTTCCTTCAACCCCATCGCCTTGGCAGCGCTGTCGAGGTAGCCGGTTACGATGTTCCAGCCCACCCGGCCGCGACTCAGGTGGTCCAGTGTCGACATGCGACGCGCAAATAAATACGGCGGCTCGTAAGTCAGATTCGCCGTCAGCCCAAGCCCAAGGTGTTTGGTGACCGCTGCCATCGCCGAAACCAACAACAAAGGGTCATTGACCGGCAATTGAATCGACTCTTTGAGCGGCACATCCACCGACTGCTGATACACGTCGTACACGCCGACGATGTCCGCAATAAACAGGCCGTCAAAAAGCCCGCGCTCCAGCAACTGCGCCAGTTCTGTCCAGTACTGGAGGGTATTGAATTGAGTGGAGTTATCCCGCGGATGCGTCCACAGCCCATGGTTGATATGGCCAATGCAATTCATGTTGAAGGCATTGAGCAGGATTTTCTTCTTGGCCATCAGATGGTCCCCCGCAGTGGTGGGTTTTCATCATTGAGGTAGTAATTGCCCACAGCGTGATACTTCCAGCGCACCGGATCATGCAGGGTGTGCACCCGGGCGTTACGCCAGTGGCGGTCCAGCCCGTGCTCGGCCAGGGTTGCCTGGCTACCCGCCAGTTCAAACAACGTACTGCCGGCGGCCAGGGAAATCTCCGTGCTCAAGGCGCGCACCTCGGCCACGGCGATAGATGCGGCGGCCACTGTCTGCGCGTTCGGGTTGGCCTGGGCAATATCAAGGAACTCCCCGGCCCGCTCCAGCAGGGCTTCGGTTGCACTCAGGCGCACGCTCAGGTGACCAAAACTTTTGAGGGTCAACGGGTCTTTGCTGGCGATGTCGGTGGTGGCGTCGATCCACGGGCGGGTTTTGGTGCGCACAAAGTGCAACGCGTCTTCATAAGCTGCCCGTGCAATACCGGTGTCGATGGCCGCATGAAGGATCTGCGCCAGAGGGCCAACCGTCGTCGGACGTTCGAAAGCGCTTTGGAACGGAATCACGTCTTCAGCGGCCACAAACACGTTGTCGAACACCACCGAACCACTGCCCGTGGTGCGCTGGCCGAAGCCACTCCAGTCATCAATCACGGTCAGTCCATCGCTGTCACGTGGCACAAACGCCAGATGCTGCACACCGTCGTTATCGACGACAGAGGTCGGAATGCGCTGCGCATACAGCGCGCCCGTGGCGTAAAACTTGCGCCCGGTAATGCGGAAACCATGCTCGGCCTTGGCCAGATGAGTGGTGCGCTCATGGGCGTTTTTGGTACCCAGCTCTGCCAGCGCATTGCCGAAACGCTTGCCCGCGAGGACCTCTTCGTAGAAACGCTGCTGTTGCTGCGGCCGACCATTTACACGCAGGACTTCAAGTGCATAAAAATGGTTTTGCGGGATTTGCCCGAGCGAGCTGTCGGCAGCCGAAATCAAGGCAATCACGCTGGCCAGCGTGGTTGTTGAAACCCCCGCGCCGCCATAGGCTTTGGGCACGGAAATGCCCCACAGGCCGGTGCGGGAAAACAGTTCGAGTTCATCGTGCGGCAAGCGCCGTTCGCGGTCGCGCAGGGCGCTGTCGCGCTTCAGGATGGTAGCCAGCTCACGCGCTACGCTCAGGGCCTCGGTGTCGCTGCGCAGCACCGGGACCTGTTGGGATGTCAGTGACATGGTTCTCTCCAGCGTCAGATCCAGGAATGCCGGGCAGGCAAGGTGCCGTTCAGGCGGTAGGCGCCGATGGCGTGGTATTTCCAGCGCACGGGGTCGTGTAGCGTGTGAACGCGGGCGTTACGCCAATGCCGGTCAAGGTTGAACTCCGCCAGGGTGGCGCGGCTGCCGGATAGCTCGAAGAGCTTTTCGCTGGCCAATAACGAGAGTTCGGTGCTCAGGACTTTGGCTTCGGCCACGGCAATTGAGGCCCGAGCGGCTGCCTGAGCGTCGACGGGGTAGGCGCTGACGTCATCCAGCACGCGTGCGGCCTTACGCAGTAGCGCTTCGGCGGCATGCAACTCAATGCTGAGCTTGCCAATGTCAGCGACCACATACGGATCATCGCTGTTGCGCTCAACGTTGGCGTCAATCCACGGGCGAGAGCGTTCGCGTACGAAACGGATAGTGTCGGCAATGGCTTCGCGGGCGATGCCCAGGTCAATGGCCGCCTGAACCAGCTGCGACACCGCGCCTTGAATATTCGGGCTTTCGTTAATGGCCAGTTGTCGACCACCAGGTCAGCGTCAACGCGCACATTGTTGAGCAGCACGGTGCCACTGGCGGTCGTGCGTTGACCAAAGCCTGACCAGTCGTCCACCACGCGTAAACCCGGCGTTGCACGCTGCACAAAGGCAATGACTTGCTTGCCTTCGTCGTTTAGCGCTTTGACGGCAATCCAGTGGGCAAACAACGCGCCGGTCGAGTAAAACTTCTGACCGTTGATAACGAACGCATCACCCTCAGCCGTGATTCGCGCTTTGAGGTCGAGGGTATTTTTACTGCCGCGCTCCGGGCCGGCATTCCCGATGCGCCCCCCCTTCAGCACGCGACTAAACAGCTGCTCTTTTTGAGCCTGAGTTGCCGTATTCAGCACCAGGTTCAGGATTCCGACCTGATTTTGCGGGATCTGCCCGAGTGCCGGGTCGGCTGCCGAGATGATCGCAAAGACTTCGGCCAAGGTGACATAAGACACCTGAGGGCCGCCAAACTCGCGGGGAATGGTAATACTGCCCAAACCACTTTGGGTGAACGCCTCGATCTGGGACCACGGCAGTTGGCGTTGCCGGTCACGCTTGGCAGCCTGTTCGCGGGCCACCGCAGCCAGGGCGTGCGCAGCTTCAAGGGCTTCATTATCCGTACGCAGAATGTGCGCAGATAACAACAAAGGCGCGACGTCCTGGTCGCTGTGCAAATGTGCATTAGCCAAATCAGACATTAGTACCGCTCCTTGGCTGCACCCAATGCCCTGGCGTTACGCACAAGGGTGATTGTGTTACTGACCATACCTACCTCGCATCTCATGGGAGCGCCATTCAAACGGCGCGGGTAATCACTAGAGAGTCCGGTGGTCCGGTCTATATACCCTAATCGAGTATAAAAATTTTAAACACTAACTTTTAGGAATATGGATAGACGCTTCTCACATCCTTTTTTCTTATTTCCTACGGCGTTGTGCCGTCTATTCTCGCCAATTAGGCCTCGGCTCGGCTGCGCGCAACAGCTCGCGGGGTGCAGGGTTAACGTAACGTTTGTTGGCGCCGACCTTGATGCTGCGAGGAGGCGCCCAGCGCGAGTTGTTGCCGACGCGATCAATCACGCAATAGGTGATTTCCAGCTTCGGGTCTTCTCCGGCCTCCTGAATGATCTCGGGCGCCACGAATACGTTGACGGGTTTACCAATATCCATCACACGCAATTTGGGCACATCCATGCGAATGTCGCCCCACATCAGCGTGATGGCGTCTTCGACTGCCATGTTGGGATAAGGCTCGATGGTCAGCGGCACCCCACGCTTCATTTGACTTGGGTTGATCCCATAGCGCTGGATCGGATCAGGAATGGTCACGGGCGCCAATCCCTGATTTTCCTCACCGATGGCCTTTCCGCCTGGCGAATCCAGCTTTACCAGGACTTTGAGTTGAGTGGAAAGTGCAGGGCTGCTGCCGATATGCATGACGCGATAATAAAGCCGGGACGTACCGTTCTGAATGAAACTCTCAGGCACTCTAAGCTGGCAGGGCTGCCCCACATCCAACTTGCCAACTTGCTGGGAAGTTACATAACAGCCATCCCAGAACAACTCGATCAGGTCGCCCTCCTCCATATTTGGATAAGGCAGTATTGTAATGAACAACTGCTCGGCGGCTAACGCACAAATAGTGTTTTTATTAGTTTGATAAAGGGTGGGCGCCGCGAGCTTTTGAGTGTGCGAGGTGAACGGCATATAGAAACTCCATAATCAATTATTAAGTACATAACCGCGTACGCCAGAGCATTTACATGCCTGACAGGGAGGCAAGCAACGGATGTCGTTAGCCCTGAATTCGTGTGATTGTCGCGAACTCGATCACCCCTGCAGTCGGTGCAATCGATAGTAAGTACATGCACTGGCAATCTTTTTATTAGATAAGAGGCTAAGAAGGTGGGTGTCAAGTTAGAACTAAACGAATACACATGTCTTCGCGCTATTCGGAAAGATCCTACTTACGAAACGCTTCTGTCACTAGAAGTGTGCATGTGTAAGTTTAAAATCTACACATATGTAATGTGCGCTCGCACAAGTTTTAGTGTTCTAAAGCACAGTTAACATATTAGCCGCTTTAAATACTTTTCCGGATGTATCGCTTTTTTGTTATCGCGCGTATTTACAGACAATTCCTACATCGGCTTGAACATAGACCGCCGGGACGGTCTGAGTTCATGTTGGGCGAGCCACCCTAATATGGCGATACGCCATAGCTGAGTTTTTTTCGGCTTCCCTCTAAGCTGGTAGGCCACAGCTGAAATTTTTGTCAAAAATTTCACATGTAATATGGATAATCCCTACGCGAGAAAACCGTCTCTGCCGCCTGTTTGTATTATTTAGACGTAGCAAAAAATTCTGGAAGAGCACACCAATGTCCACCGATCCTCAGCAAAATCCGCCCGCCAGTCGAGCTTCCCGCTTTGTCTTGCGCTGGTATTACTGGCTTTTATTATTGGCAGTTTTGCTCTACGGCCTGATGATAGCGATGCACTGGGACGATCGTGGCGCGTTATGGGTGCTAGAGCGGTTTGAGAGCAAGACAGAACAGAATGAAAGCGTCTGGCTGCCTGATTACACGGCGGTCATCGATGCCAAAGTGTTGCCCGGCATGGAAAAAGATGAAGCGTCTGACCTTGCGTATTCGCCACTCACAAAGACGTTGTTTTCAGTCATGGGGAAAAACCCGTTTTTGGTCGAGTTAACCCTTGAGGGTGAGGTGTTGCGCAAGATCCCATTGGAGGGCTGGAATAACCCGGAAGGGCTGACCGTGATGGAAAACGGGTTGCTGGCGATCGTTGATGAACGCATGCACTCACTGTCACTTGTGAAGGTCGACGCCAATACCAAGCGCTTGAACATCGCTGATTTCCCGCAGTACGAACTGGGGCTTTCAAAGAATCAGAACAAGGCTTTTGAAGCCATTGCCTGGGACCCGCGCCGCCAACAATTGCTGTTGGGCGAAGAGCGACCGCCCGCCATGTTCACGTGGAAAAGCGATGGCAGCCAGGTGCTCAGGGGTGACAAGCAAAAAGTAATCAGCGATGAGCTGGATCTGCGCAACCTGTCGGCTTTGAGCGTTGATCCGCGGACAGGTCATACGCTGGTGCTGTCAGCCGATTCGCACATGTTGCTCGAACTGGATGAGCAGGGTCAGCAAGTCAGTTTCATGACCCTGCTCGGCGGCTTCAACGGCTTGAAAGACACAATTCCTCGTGCTGAAGGCGTCGCCATTGATGAACATGGGACTCTGTACATGGTGAGTGAACCCAACCTGTTTTATCGCTTTGAGAAAACGAAGAAATAACCTATTGCTGCGTAGGATTTTTCTGTGAGGCGTCAGCGACCATTGTGGATTAAGGTTTAATTCATACAGCCGTGGTATTTACACGGCCTGATCTGATTTGAGTCCGACCCCCATGCGCCGCACCCGCCGCACTACCGTTTTTATTATTAGCCTCATGATTGTGCTGTTCGTGGCCGCAGGCTTTGCTGCGCAGCACTTTCGCCTGTTTGAGCGAACATGGTTCAACGCCCGCCAACTGTGGGAACCGGTTGATCCGAATAGCATCAACCTGGGTGAGTATCAGGCCGTGCTTCAGGGCCAGAAGATTGATGGCCTTGAGGATGACGTATCGGCACTCACCTACGACCCGGTGCGCAAAAGCCTGTTCACGGTCACCAACAAGCAAGCCGAGTTGGTGGAGCTGTCACTGGATGGGCGAATTTTGCGACGTATCCCGTTAATCGGTTTTGGGGATGCAGAGGCAGTGGAGTTCATTGGTCCGGATACCTACGTCATTACCGATGAGCGCCAGCAGCGTTTGATCAAAGTCCATGTGGATGACAACACCCACGTACTGGACGCCGCTGATGCAGAACAGCTGACGTTGGGCATCAACCTGTCGGGTAATAAAGGGTTTGAAGGGCTGGCGTACGACTCGGCGGGCAAGCATCTGTTTGTGGCTAAAGAGCGTGATCCCATGCTGATCTACGAAGTGCGCGGCTTTCCTCAGTCCAATCCCCAGCAGCCGTATGCAACCCACGTGGTAAACAACCCGCGCCGCGATTCCCGACTGTTCGTGCGCGACTTGTCGAGCCTGCAATTCGATGAACGTAGCGGCCACTTGCTGGCGCTGTCTGACGAGTCGAAGCTGTTGATCGAACTGGACGTAGAAGGACGCCCTATCAGCATGTTGTCCCTGAAGAAAGGACGGCATGGCTTGAAGAAATCGGTCCCGCAAGCTGAAGGCATCGCGATGGATGATGAAGGCACGGTATACGTGGTCAGTGAGCCGAATCTGTTTTACGTATTTAAAAAGCCCTCGGCCGATCAGTGATCGGCTGAAACAGGTGCTGTGCGCTTGGGCAGGAACGGCGGCAAATACAGCGCCAGATATGCCTCGAAAACCCGCATGCCCTCTTCGGCCATACGCGGCGTAATGCTGCCATGAAGCTGGATGGAACGTGCATACACACGATCCCCCAATTCCATCGCCAAGGTAAAGACGTCTACATCGTCGGGCAGGGCTGGCAGTTCGAAATGCCGGGAAAAGACGGTGTGGAGCAGTTGGCCCAGTTCCAGGTCGTGTTGGCGGTCGGCCTGAGTGACTTCAGTCAAACCATGTTGCGCCAGAATCAGCTGTCGCGCGGCCGCATCCTCGTTGTAAATCCTCAGCATGCGTTGCTCCAGCACACGCGCTAAATCGTGCCAGCCGTGCAGTTGCGCATGCTCGACAGGGGCTTGCAGGCAGCCACGAAAGGCCGCATGCACATCACTGGTGAGGGCTTCGAGCAACCCCGGCACACCGGAGAAAAAATGGTAGACCGAGGACGGAGGAATGTGCGCCCGCTCTGCCACGCTGTAAATGGACAAACTGGCCACCCCTTCGGTGGCAAGCAACGTGCGGGCGGCATCGAGTATTGCCTCAATCCGACCCTGGCTACGTGCGCGGGCCTTGCGAGGTGTTGCGCGTGAGGCGGCGGGACGCGTCATGGGTTTCTCCTGCGGGGCAGCAGGCATTGTACGAGCCGTATGAGCAGTTAGCCACTGATCCTCACCGTGCGTGGGCTCACCGGCTGGACCGAATGTGAGTCCGTGGGAAACATCAACTGAAAAGTCGCTATCTGCGCCTGCGACACCTCTACGGGAGTCTTCAAGAGATGCCAGCGGACCTTCTCAATGCAGGCTGGGTCAGGTAAGGCCCTTTTGTATACAAAGTAGTCCCGTTGAGCCGGCAGAAACTGTTCCACATTGAAATGCCCCAGCACGTAGGCATCGTCCTTGTGCCGAGGCATCACCCCCAATAACTGGGCCAGGCCGTTGTTTTCTTTTCCTTGCTCGAACTGAATGGCAATCACCGCCAGCGCACCTTTGTCATCGCGATGAACAAGGTGCGCAACCAGTGGGTAAATCCGGCCCTGAATGTGCTCTGCGCTGGGTGTATGAAAATGCAACTGCACAAATTCGTAGACTTTATTGCCTAACCTGAGCTCACCTTTGGTGTCTGTAAGCACTTCCAGACTATGGCCGTTATGCCTCACAGTGGCAGGCCCCGGGAGATAGCGGGTCTTCAATGCCGGCAAGTCGGCAAGCACCGCGCGCTCAATATTGATGGGCGCCTGCTGCTCCCCGGCGTTACACAACGCGTATTTTGGGTCCAACGCTGCCAAATTTTCAGCCAAGGCAGAGTGATAGACCAGCAACGCCAGTAACAAAATAAGCGCAGCCAAGCGGTGATGTTTGAGAGCTGAACGCTTCAAGACAAGATGCATAAAAAGGCAGTCCGATAAAGGTCATGGAGCGCCCTACGTGAGGCTCAACAAGTCGATCATCTTGGGAGCTTCAGATGCATTTATATGTAGGATTTATCCTGTTTCTCATCAGAAAAAGCCTGAATAACCGAAAGTAATGACCATAAAAAACGCCGCGGGCTTGGGAGCCGGCGGCGTCTTTATAAAGCACGGACCGTTTACACGGTGTGCAAGTACCAGTTGTATTCGAGATCGGAGATGGAGTGTTCAAACTCTTCCAGCTCACTCTCCTTGCAGGCCACAAAAATATCGATGTATTTCGGGTCGATGTATTTGGCCATGACTTCGCTGTCGTCCAGCTCGCGCAGGGCATCACGCAAGTTGTTGGGCAGGCTTTGCTCGTTCTGCTCGTAGCTGTTGCCTTCGACCGGTGCACCCGGCTCGATTTTGTTGGTCAGGCCGTGGTGAACACCGGCCAGAACAGACGCCATCAACAGATACGGGTTGGCATCGGCACCCGCAACCCGATGCTCAATACGCACAGCGTCGGACGAACCGGTCGGAACGCGGATCGCAACCGTGCGGTTGTCCAGCCCCCAGCACGGCGAATTCGGCACGTAGAACTGTGCGCCGAAACGACGGTAGGAGTTAACGTTAGGGCAAAGGAACGCCATTTGGGCGGGCAGGGTCTCCAGCACACCGCCGATTGCATGGCGCAATGCGGCGTTCTGCTCGGGATCCTCGCTGGCAAAAATGTTCTTGCCGTCTTTGTCCAGAATCGAAATATGTACATGCAACCCGTTACCCGCCTGGCCCGGATAAGGCTTGGCCATGAACGTGGTGTCCATCTCATGGTCGTAGGCGATGTTTTTGATCAGGCGCTTGAGCAATACCGCGTAGTCGCAAGCCTTGATCGGGTCGGCAACGTGGTGAAGGTTCACTTCGAACTGAGCCGGGGCGCTTTCTTTAACAATGGCGTCAGCCGGGATGCCTTGCTCTTTCGCACCTTCCAGAATGTCCTGGAGGCAATCGACGTACTCGTCGAGGTCGTCGATCAGGTACACCTGTGTCGAATGCGGGCGTTTGCCAGAAATTGGCGAGCGCGGAGGTTGCGGACGACCGTTCACGTTCTCCTGGTCAATCAGGTAGAACTCCAGCTCGAACGCGGCGCAAATGGTCAGGCCCAGATCGTCAAATTTGGTCACCACTTGACGCAGGACTTCGCGCGGATCGGCGAAGAAAGGTTCACCTTCAAGTTCGTGCATGGTCATCAGCAGTTGCGCGGTTGGGCGCTTTTGCCATGGTTCATTGCACAGGGTGTCAGGGATTGGATAACAGATTCGGTCTGCGTCACCGATGTCCAGACCCAAACCGGTGCTTTCCACCGTCGAGCCATTGATATCCAGGGCAAATAAAGAGGCTGGCAGGTTGATGCCTTTCTCGTAAACCTTGTGGAGGCTGGTGCGTTCAATGCGCTTGCCGCGCACTACACCATTCATATCCGCAATTAGAAGGTCAACGTACAGAACCTCAGGATGTTCCTTAAGGAACGCGTTCGCTTCATTCAGCTGAACGGCACGCGGGGGTACCGACATGATGCAACACCTTTGTTGTTAAAAATATCAATCATTGAGCGCTACGGGTTTCAGTCAACCCGAACGGCATACCGAAGTCAAGCAGCCTGTTTTTCGCCCTAAAAAAGCGCCGAAAGGCCATTTTTGACGCTTTTTAGGGCGTCATTTATCCAAAAAAAACTGTGCCGCCCGCAGGCTTGAGCGGGCCGTGTTGTATTTTTTACGGGGGTGTTGTGTAAAAAAATGAACAAGGCTAAGCTCGATTCAAACCCATAACAGCAATAATACCGGGGTGTTACATGTCACGCCTGCCGTTAATCGGCGTCACCGCCTGCACCAAGCAGATCGGTTTGCATCCTTATCACATTACCGGTGACAAGTACGTGCGAGCTGTTGCGGTAGCAGCCAAAGGCTTGCCTCTGATCGTTCCGTCGTTGGCGGAGCTTATTGATCCGACCGATATTCTTGACGGTCTGGATGGCCTGCTATTTACCGGGTCACCCTCCAATATCGAACCTCATTTGTATCACGGCCCGGCCAGTGCCCCTGGCACGCTGCATGACGCTGACCGTGACCGCACCACCCTGCCCTTGATCCGTGCCGCATTGGCAGCGGGCGTACCCGTGCTCGGCATTTGCCGCGGGTTTCAGGAGTTGAATGTAGCCCTCGGCGGCTCGCTTCACCAGAAACTCCACGAAGTCGACGGTTTCATCGAGCACCGTGAAGACCCCAGCGCCCCCGTTGACGTGCAATACGCCCCTAGCCACGCCATGCACGTTCAGCCCGGCGGCGTATTGGCCGGCCTGGGCGTACCCGCCGAGTTCGAAGTCAACTCCATTCACACCCAAGGCATTGACCATCTGGCCCCGAGTTTGCGGGTTGAAGCCACTGCTCCGGACGGTCTGGTAGAAGCGGTTTCGGTCGAAGGCGGCAAGGCTTTTGCTTTAGCGGTTCAGTGGCACCCCGAATGGCAGGTAAGCTCTAACCCGATTTACCTCGCCATCTTCCAGGCATTTGGAGATGCCTGCAGACGGCGCGCAACACAACGCGACGCCGATGCGTCAGTAAACGCCTGACTTATTCAAGTCAGGAAACTCAGCCCAGAGGCATTTATGAGTAACAACCTCGACCAGCTCACCGATTGGTTGAAAGACCACAAGATCACAGAAGTCGAATGCATGATCGCCGACCTTACCGGGATTACTCGCGGCAAGATCTCGCCGACCAACAAGTTCATTGCCGAAAAAGGCATGCGCCTGCCCGAGAGCGTATTGCTGCAGACCGTAACGGGCGACTACGTCGAAGACGACATCTATTACGAACTCCTCGATCCGGCCGACATTGATATGGTCTGCCGGCCCGACGAGAACGCCGTATTTCTCGTGCCTTGGGCGATTGAGCCTACGGCCCAGGTGATTCACGACACCTACGACAAGCAAGGCAACCCGATTGAGTTGTCGCCGCGCAACGTGCTGAAAAAGGTGCTCAAACTCTACGCCGACCACGGCTGGCAGCCCATCGTGGCACCGGAGATGGAGTTTTACCTGACCAAGCGCAGCGACGACCCGGACTACCCGCTGCAACCGCCAGTCGGTCGCTCTGGCCGCCCGGAAACAGGTCGCCAGTCCTTCTCTATAGAAGCCGCCAACGAATTCGATCCGCTGTTCGAAGATGTTTACGACTGGTGCGAACTTCAAGAGCTGGATCTGGACACCTTGATCCATGAAGACGGCACCGCGCAGATGGAAATCAACTTCCGTCATGGTGACGCGTTGTCGCTGGCCGACCAGATTCTGGTGTTCAAGCGCACCATGCGCGAAGCTGCGCTCAAGCACGACGTGGCCGCTACCTTCATGGCCAAGCCCATGACGGGCGAGCCTGGCAGCGCCATGCATTTACACCAGAGCATCATCGACATCGCAACCGGCAAAAACGTCTTCTCCAATGAAGACGGCACCATGAGCCAGCTGTTCCTCAATCACATCGGGGGCCTACAGAAGTTCATTCCAGAGCTGCTGCCGCTATTTGCACCGAATGTGAACTCCTTCCGTCGCTTCTTGCCTGACACGTCGGCACCCGTGAACGTGGAATGGGGTGAAGAGAACCGGACCGTGGGTCTGCGGGTACCGGACGCCGGCCCGCAAAACCGTCGGGTCGAGAACCGCCTCCCGGGCGCCGACGCCAATCCGTACCTGGCGATTGCTGCCAGCTTGCTGTGCGGCTACATCGGCATGGTCGAAGGCGTTAACCCGAGCGCGCCTGTTGTCGGCCGCGGGTATGAGCGCCGCAACCTGCGTCTGCCGTTGACCATTGAGGACGCTCTTGAGCGCATGGAAAACAGCAAGACCATCGAGAAGTACCTGGGTACCAAGTTCATCACCGGCTACGTGGCTGTAAAACGTGCCGAGCATGAAAACTTCAAGCGCGTCATCAGTTCGTGGGAGCGGGAATTCCTGCTGTTCGCCGTCTGACACGCCGGGGCCGCGCTTGGGAAGCGCGGCTCCCCACTGAATAAAGGAGAGCCGTATGACCAACAAGAACCCGCAAACCCGCGAATGGCAAAACCTCAGTAACGATCACCACCTCGCGCCATTCAGCGACTTTAAACAGTTGAAAGAAGTCGGACCGCGCATCATCACTCACGCCAAGGGCGTGTACCTGTGGGACAGCGAAGGTCACAAGATTCTCGACGGCATGGCCGGCCTGTGGTGTGTAGCCATCGGTTACGGGCGTGACGAGCTGGCCGACGCTGCCAGCAAACAAATGCGCGAACTGCCTTACTACAACCTGTTTTTCATGACTGCGCACCCGCCGGTGCTTGAGCTGTCGAAAGTCCTTGCCGAGATTGCGCCTGAAGGCATGAACCACGTGTTCTTCACTGGCTCCGGTTCCGAAGGCAACGACACCATGTTGCGCATGGTCCGCCACTACTGGGCGATCAAGGGCAAACCGAACAAGAAGGTCATCATTAGCCGCAAAAACGGCTACCACGGTTCGACCGTGGCCGGTGCAAGCCTGGGCGGCATGACCTACATGCACGAACAGGGCGACTTGCCGATCCCGGGCATCACCCACATCCCGCAGCCTTACTGGTTCGGCGAAGGCGGTGACATGTCGCCGGAAGAGTTCGGCATCTGGGCGGCCAACCAACTGGAAGAAAAAATCCTCGAAATCGGCGTCGATAACGTCGGTGCGTTCATCGCAGAGCCCATTCAGGGTGCGGGCGGCGTGATCGTGCCGCCTGAAACCTACTGGCCGCGCATCAAAGAAATTCTCGCCAAATACGACATCCTGTTCGTGGCCGATGAAGTGATTTGTGGTTTTGGCCGTACGGGCGAGTGGTTCGGTAGCGATTTCTACGGCCTCAAGCCCGACATGATGACCATCGCCAAGGGCCTGACTTCGGGCTATATCCCGATGGGCGGCCTGATCGTGCGCGATGAAGTGGTGGCGGTGCTCAACGAAGGCGGTGATTTCAACCACGGCTTTACCTACTCCGGCCACCCGGTGGCCGCTGCGGTTGCGCTGGAAAACATCCGCATCCTGCGCGATGAAAAAATTATCGAAAAAGTTCACGCCGAAACGGCACCGTATTTGCAAAAGCGTTTACGCGAACTGAACGATCACCCGCTGGTGGGCGAAGTGCGCGGGGTGGGCATGCTGGGCGCCATCGAACTGGTGCAGGACAAGGCCACGCGCAAACGTTACGAGGGCAAAGGCGTCGGCATGATCTGCCGCCAGTTCTGCTTTGATAACGGTCTGATCATGCGCGCCGTGGGCGACACCATGATTATTTCGCCACCGCTGGTGATTACCAAGGACGAGATTGATGAGCTGGTGACCAAGGCTCGCAAGTGCCTGGATCTGACCTTGGAAGTCCTGCAAGGTTAACTGCTAGGCTTCGAGCACAAGACAACTGCCGTTTTAATGTAGGTAATTGCGCTCGAAGCCTTAAGAATCAAGGCTCTTCCCTTGAAAGCCTGCCCCGGATCTTGCCAGACTAGCCGCCGGCTTTAGTCACCCTGAGATCAGGACGCTGAATCGGTGGTTTAAAAGAATAATTGGAGCATTACAGATGAAGGCATCAGGTTTTAAAAAAGCTGGCAAGACCCTTCTCGCCCTGTCCTTGATGGGTGTGATGGCGGGGGCAGCCCAAGCGGCAGATAAAGTGCTGCATATCTACAACTGGTCCGATTACATCGCACCCGATACCGTGAAAAAGTTTGAAGACCAGACCGGTATCAAAGTCGTGTACGACGTGTTCGACAGCAACGAGACCCTCGAGGCCAAGCTGCTAGCGGGCAAATCAGGCTACGACATCGTCGTGCCTTCCAACAATTTCCTGGCCAAGCAGATCAAGGCCGGGGTTTACCAGGAGCTGGACAAGTCCAAGCTGCCTAACTGGAAAAACCTCGACCCTGCGTTGCTCAAGGCCGTTGGCGATGCCAGCGACAAAGACAACAAACACGCGTTCCCGTACATGTGGGGCACCATCGGCATCGGCTACAACCCTGAAAAGGTGAAGGCTGCTCTGGGCGTCGACACCATCGACTCCTGGGACGTGCTGTTCAAGCCCGAGAACGCGGCCAAGCTGAAAAGCTGTGGCATCAGCTTCCTCGATTCCCCGACCGAGATGATCCCGGCTGCCTTGCATTACCTGGGCTACCCGACCGACACCCAGGACAAAAAGCAATTGGCTGAAGCCGAAGCCCTGTTCCTGAAGATCCGTCCTTCGGTGGGTTACTTCCACTCTTCCAAGTACATCTCCGACCTGGCCAACGGCAACATCTGTGTCGCTGTGGGTTACTCGGGTGACCTGGAGCAGTCGATTTCCCGTGCCAAGGAAGCCGGTGACAAGGTCAAGCTCAAGTACGTGATTCCTAAAGAAGGCGCTGGCAGCTTCTATGACATGGTTGCCATTCCTAAAGACGCCGAAAACGTTGATGCGGCTTACGCTTACATGAACTTCCTGATGCAACCGGAAGTGATGGCCGAAATCACCAACAGCGTACGTTTCCCGAACGGTAACAAGGCTGCAACGCCACTGGTGAACAAAGATATCTCGGGCGACCCGAGTATCTACCCGTCCGACGAGGTGAAAGCCAAGTTGTACGCAATCAGCGATTTGCCACCGGCCACCTTGCGTTTGCTGACCCGCAGCTGGACCAAGATCAAGTCGGGCAAGTAAGCCTCCTGTCGCCGCGGCGCAGGGTTGCGATTGAGACAAAAGGACACCGGTTTTTGCCCTTTTGCAGGCCCGTAAGGCCTTATCGCAGCCCGGCGCAACGGCGACAGAATCCGGCGATCGCGCAATTAATCGCAGAAAACTTTGCTGTGCAGGTTTATCGAGGGTAAGTTGCGCGCCGGTTTTGTCTTTGGCGGTACTGCTGCCGTGTGACGCGGGCAACTCAGGCCCAACTATTTTGAGGACCATCACGTGTCTATATCTTTGTTTCGCAAGACCTTGCTGGTCGGCGCTGGTTTGACGCTTGCCGTCAGCGTACAAGCGGCACCCACCGTGCACATCTATAACTGGTCGGACTATATTGCCCCGACCACGCTGGCCGATTTTGAAAAGGCCACCGGTATCAAACCGGTCTATGACGTCTTCGATTCCAACGAAACCCTGGAAGGCAAACTGCTGGCCGGACGTACCGGTTATGACGTGGTCGTGCCGTCCAACCATTTTCTGGGCAAGCAGATCAAAGCGGGCGCGTTCCAAAAGCTCGACAAATCGCAGCTGCCCAACTATTCCAACCTGGATCCGGCCTTGCTCAAGCGTCTTGAGCAAAACGATCCGGGCAACCTGTATGCCGTGCCTTATCTCTGGGGCACCAATGGCATCGGCTACAACGTCGACAAAGTCAAAGAAGTTCTGGGCGTGGACACGATCGACTCGTGGGATGTGGTGTTCAAACCCGAAAACATGAAAAAGCTGCAAAGCTGCGGCGTGGCCTTCCTCGACTCGGCCGACGAAATGTTGCCCACCGTGCTCAACTACTTGGGTAAAGATGCCAACAGCACCAACCCCAAGGATTACAAAGAAGCTGAAAAGACCCTGATGTCGGTGCGTCCATACGTCACCTACTTCCATTCTTCCAAATACATTTCGGACCTGGCCAACGGCAATATCTGTGTTGCCATCGGTTTCTCCGGTGATGTGTTCCAGGCCAAGGCGCGTGCCGAAGAGGCCAAAAAGGGCGTTAACATCGCCTACATCGTGCCCAAGGAAGGCGGCGCACTGTGGTTTGACATGCTGGCGATCCCCAAGGACTCCAGCAACGTCAAGGAAGCCCACACGTTCATCAACTACTTGCTCAAACCTGAAGTGATCGCTCAGGTCAGTGACTATGTCGGCTATGCCAACCCTAACCCGGCTGCCGACAAGGTGATGGACCAGTCCATTCGTACCGACGAAGCGGTTTACCCAACCCAGGCGGTGCTGGACAAAACGTACGTTTCCACCGAACTACCCCCGAAAGTGCAACGTCTGATGACGCGCACGTGGACCAAGGTCAAGACGGGTAAATAACCCTCTGGATCACCTATCCAAGGCCCGACCAACTGGATCGGGCTGCTAAATTTGTTGGGAGTTTCGTAATGGCTGTTGCCTCCGGCGCCTATAAGAAAGCCCTCGAGGGCGACCAGACCCCTAAACAGGTACTGGTCAAAATCGACCGGGTCACGAAAAAATTCGACGAGACGATTGCCGTGGACGACGTGTCCCTGGAAATCAACAAGGGCGAAATCTTCGCCTTGCTCGGCGGATCGGGATCGGGCAAATCCACCTTGCTGCGTATGCTCGCCGGTTTCGAGCGCCCAACAGAGGGCCGTATTTTCCTCGACGGCGTGGACATCACGGACATGCCGCCCTACGAGCGGCCGATCAACATGATGTTCCAGTCCTACGCGCTTTTTCCGCACATGACGGTGGCGCAGAACATCGCGTTCGGTCTCAAGCAGGACAAAATGTCCAACGCCGAGATCGATGCCCGCGTGGGCGAAATGCTCAAGCTGGTCCACATGAGCCAGTACGCCAAGCGCAAGCCGCACCAGTTGTCCGGTGGCCAGCGCCAGCGTGTGGCCTTGGCCCGCTCATTGGCCAAGCGCCCGAAGCTGCTGCTGCTCGACGAACCGATGGGGGCGCTGGATAAAAAACTGCGCTCGCAAATGCAACTCGAACTGGTGGAAATCATCGAGCGCGTGGGCGTGACCTGCGTGATGGTGACCCACGACCAGGAAGAGGCCATGACCATGGCCCAGCGTATCGCGATCATGCATTTGGGCTGGATTGCCCAGATCGGCAGCCCGATCGACATTTATGAAACCCCGGTCAGCCGCCTGGTGTGCGAATTTATCGGCAACGTCAACCTGTTCGAAGGTGAAGTGGTCGATGACGCAGAAGGGTATGCCCGTATCAACTGCCCGGAGCTGGAGAACGACATCTACGTCGGTCACGGCATCAGCACCTCGGTAGAAGACAAGCATGTGACCTACGCGATTCGCCCGGAAAAAATGCTCGTCACCACTGAAAAGCCGACCTACGAGTACAACTGGTCGCGCGGCAAGGTGCATGACATCGCTTATCTGGGCGGGCACTCGGTGTTCTATGTCGAACTGCCGAGCGGCAAGCTGGTGCAATCGTTCGTGGCCAACGCCGAGCGCCGCGGCGCACGTCCGACCTGGGACGACGAAGTTTACGTCTGGTGGGAAGACGACAGCGGCGTGGTACTGCGCTCATGAACATGCGAAAACTTAAACGCCGACTGCAACGAATAACCCCCGGTGGCCGCCATGCGGTGATCGGGATTCCATTCCTGTGGCTGTTTTTGTTCTTCATGCTGCCGTTCTTCATCGTGTTGAAGATCAGCTTTGCCGAGGCCGACGTCGCGATCCCGCCTTACACCGAGATCTACAGCTACGTTGACCAAAAAATCCAGATCCTGCTGAACCTGGGCAACTACGCCATGTTGGGCGACGATGAGTTGTACATCGCCGCTTATCTGGGCTCGTTGAAGATGGCGTTCTTCAGCACGCTGCTGTGCCTGCTGATCGGCTATCCGATGGCCTACGCCATCGCCAATGCGCGTAAAGAGATGCAGACCGTGCTGGTGCTGCTGATCATGATGCCTACCTGGACAGCGATCCTGATCCGCGTTTACGCGTGGATGGGCATTCTGAGCAACAACGGGCTGCTTAACGGCTTCCTGATGTCGATGGGCTGGATCAGCGAACCGTTGCAGATCCTCAACACCAACATCGCGGTCTACATCGGCATCGTCTATTCGTACCTGCCGTTCATGATCCTGCCGCTGTACGCCAACCTTGTTAAACACGACACCAGCCTGCTGGAAGCCGCGTCTGACCTGGGTTCAAGCACGTTCAACAGCTTCTGGAAAATCACCGTCCCGCTGTCCAAAAACGGCATCATCGCTGGCTGCATGCTGGTGTTCATCCCGGTCGTGGGTGAGTTCGTGATCCCTGAACTGCTGGGCGGCCCGGAAACCCTGATGATCGGTAAGGTGTTGTGGCAAGAGTTCTTCAACAACCGTGACTGGCCGGTGGCGTCTGCCCTTGCCGTGGTCATGCTGGCGATCCTGATCGTGCCTATCATCCTGTTCAACCGCAGCCAGGCTAAAGAGCTGGAGGGCAAGATATGAATCGCTTCCGTTTTTCTAGCTTCATGTTGGTCGCGGGGTTGTTGTTCATCTACCTGCCGATGCTGATTCTGGTGATCTACTCGTTCAACGCCTCCAAGCTGGTGACGGTGTGGGGCGGCTGGTCGCTGAAGTGGTACACCGGCCTGCTGGACAACACGCAGCTGATGGGCTCCGTAATGCGCTCGCTGGAAATCGCCCTGTACACGGCAATTGCGGCGGTCGCCCTGGGTACCCTGGCGGCGTTCGTGCTGACGCGCATTAGCCACTTCAAAGGCCGCACGCTGTTTGGCGGCCTGGTGACAGCTCCGCTGGTCATGCCTGAAGTGATTACCGGTCTGTCGCTGCTGCTGCTGTTCGTGGCCATGGCGCAGATGATTGGCTGGCCGCAAGAGCGCGGCATCGTCACCATCTGGATCGCTCACACCACATTCTGTGCCGCGTATGTAGCGGTGGTGGTGTCGGCGCGGTTACGTGAACTGGACCTGTCGATCGAAGAAGCGGCCATGGACCTGGGCGCCAAGCCCTGGAAAGTGTTCTTCCTGATCACCATCCCGATGATCGCACCTTCGCTGGCGGCGGGCGCCATGATGTCCTTTGCCCTGTCGCTGGACGACCTGGTTCTGGCCAGCTTTGTGTCCGGCCCCGGCTCCACGACCTTGCCGATGGAAGTGTTCTCGGCCGTGCGCCTTGGAGTGAAGCCCGAGATCAACGCCGTGGCCAGCCTGATCCTGCTGGCGGTGTCGCTGGTGACCTTCCTGGTGTGGTTCTTCAGCCGTCGCGCCGAAGAACACCGCAAGAAAGCTATCCAGCAAGCCATTGATGAGGCGGCTGCCGAGTCATGGAAGCAACCGGATGTTCGCCGTCCCAAGTCGCCCAGCGCGGCTTAAGGCAGCGCAATAAAAAACCTCGCCTTCCTGTTCAAGGGGGCGAGGTTTTTTTATGGGCGCCAGATCAGATGCCGCTCGGGACGTTTCAGGGTTTGGCGACTTTCCAGGCACCGTCCATTTTGCCGTCGCCTTTCTTTTCCCCGGCTTTCTTGTCCATTACAAAGGTGTACAACGGTTTGCCGTCATAGGCCCACTGGACTTGCTGGTCATCGCGGATGATGGTGGTCCATTTGCCTTCGCCTTTGTCCGTGCTTTCAGCCTTCAACGGCGGCCAATTTGTTGCGCATTGGTCATTGCACATCGATTTGCCGTCTGCATCTTTGGCGAAGGTGTACAGCGTCATGCCTTTATGGTCGACCAGCACACCGTCTTTGATCATCGCCGGTTCGGCGGCAAATGCTAATCCCGGCAAGGCCAACACAGCACCTAACAGTAAAGCCTTCAGGGAAAATGAGCTGCGTGTCATCGGAATCGTCCTCTTCGTGATTGTACGATTTGAACCAAAAGCGTAGTTCATTCGCCCTTGGAACGTGGCGATTGCCCAAAGTTGTCACACGACTGCAATATTTCCGTTATCTAATGCGCCACAAGACAGATAAATGACACGAGGATTACGGCATGGTTGGCAGGAGCATTCTGATCGTCGATGACGAGGCACCGATCCGCGAAATGATCGCCGTGGCCCTGGAAATGGCAGGCTACGACTGCCTGGAGGCGGAGAATGCTCAGCAAGCCCACTCCATCATTGTCGACCGCAAACCCGATTTGATCTTGCTCGACTGGATGCTGCCGGGTGGCACGTCAGGTATTGAACTGGCCCGCCGCCTCAAGCGTGAGGAAATGACCGCGGACATCCCGATCATCATGCTCACGGCCAAGGGTGAAGAGGACAACAAGATTCAAGGTCTGGAAGTCGGCGCAGACGACTACATCACCAAACCATTTTCCCCTCGTGAACTGGTGGCGCGTCTCAAAGCCGTATTGCGGCGTGCAGGCCCGGCGGACAGCGAGTCCCCGATTGAAATTGGCGGCTTGTTGCTCGACCCGATCAGCCACCGCGTCACCATCGACGGCACCCCCGCCGAGATGGGCCCGACCGAATATCGCCTGCTGCAGTTCTTCATGACCCACCAGGAACGCGCCTACACCCGCGGGCAATTGCTCGACCAAGTGTGGGGCGGCAACGTTTACGTAGAAGAGCGTACCGTAGACGTGCACATCCGCCGTTTGCGCAAAGCCCTCGGCGAGGCTTACGAGAATCTGGTACAAACCGTGCGCGGCACCGGGTATCGCTTCTCCACCAAAGCCTGATACCCCTTCCAGACTCAACGGCAAGCAAGGACCCGCGCGACGTGAATCAAAACTGGCATAGCACGCTGATTCGTCATTTGTTGCTTCTGGTCACTGCCTGCCTGTTGGTCGGGCTGGTCACCGGTTATTACGGCTGGAGCCTGGCCGCAGGCGTGGCCTTGTATCTGGGCTGGACGCTCAAGCAGCTGCTGCGCCTGCATGACTGGCTGCGTAATCACCAACCCGATGAAGCACCGCCCGACGGCTACGGCCTGTGGGGCGAGGTGTTCGACAGCATTTATCACCTGCAGCGCCGCGATCAACGGGTGCGCGGGCGCCTGCAAGCCGTGATCGACCGCGTGCAGGAGTCCACAGCCGCGCTCAAAGACGCTGTGGTGATGCTCGACAGCGATGGCAACCTTGAATGGTGGAACCGCGCCGCAGAGACCTTGCTGGGCCTCAAGACGCCACAGGACAGCGGGCAGCCCGTGACCAACCTGGTGCGTCACCCGCGCTTCAAGGAATATTTCGAGCAAGACAGCTATGCCGAACCGCTGGACATCCCTTCGCCAGTCAACGACCACCTGCGCATCCAGCTGTACATCACCCGCTACGGCAACAACGAACATTTGATGCTGGTGCGCGACGTCACACGCCTGCACCAGCTCGAACAGATGCGCAAAGACTTCATCGCCAACGTGTCCCACGAGCTGCGCACCCCGCTGACCGTCATCTGCGGTTACCTGGAAACCCTGCTGGATAACGTCGATGACGTGAACCCGCGCTGGAAACGCCCGCTGTCGCAGATGCAGCAACAGGGCGAGCGTATGCAAACCCTGCTCAACGACTTGCTGCTGCTGGCCAAACTGGAAGCCACGGATTACCCGTCGGACAACCAGCCCGTGCCTATCGACAGCCTGCTGCGTACCATCAAAAACGACGCCCAGGCGTTGTCCGGGCAGCGCAATCAAACCATCACGCTGGACGTTGAAGCCGACATTGCCCTCAAAGGCAGTGAGACCGAGCTGCGCAGTGCGTTTTCAAACCTGATATTTAACGCCGTCAAATACACGCAAGACGGCGGGAGCATTCGCATTCGCTGGTGGGCCGACGGGTCGGGCGCGCACTTGAGCGTGCAGGACTCCGGGGTCGGGATCGATAACAAACACCTGCCACGCCTGACCGAACGCTTCTACCGCGTCGACTCCAGCCGTAACGCCAGCACCGGCGGCACGGGCCTGGGCCTGGCCATCGTCAAGCATGTGCTGTTGCGTCATCGTGCCCGCCTTGAGATCAGCAGCGTGCTCGGCCACGGCAGCACCTTCACCTGCCATTTCCCCCCTGTTCAGGTGACAAAATCGGTCAACCCCGACCTGATTGACTGAGCCATGCGGCGTTCGCCCACTAGGCAACAGCTACATCAATGGTTACATTGCTTGCCATGTGCCTGCCCTTCAGGCACTTGACCTTTCCCTTTTTTGAAACAACGGAACCATTAAAACTCCATCATGGACCCTTCCCCTGGCTTGACCCTCGCCACACTGTTCGCCGATTTCGGCATGATTCTTTTTGCACTGATCCTGGTTTTGCTCAACGGCTTCTTCGTTGCGGCGGAATTTGCCATGGTCAAACTGCGCTCAACCCGGGTCGAAGCCATTGCCGACCAGAACGGCTGGCGCGGACGCATCCTGCGCACCGTTCATAGTCAGCTCGACGCCTACCTGTCGGCGTGTCAGTTGGGTATCACGCTGGCCTCGTTGGGCCTGGGCTGGGTCGGTGAACCTGCGTTCGCACACCTGCTTGAGCCGCTCCTCAGCGCGCTGGGCGTGGAGTCGGCCGAAGTGGTCAAGGGTGTGTCGTTCTTCACCGCCTTCTTCATCATTTCGTACCTGCACATCGTGGTCGGCGAACTGGCCCCCAAATCCTGGGCCATTCGCAAACCCGAGGCGCTGTCGCTGTGGACCGCTGTGCCGCTGTACCTGTTCTACTGGGCCATGTACCCCGCCATTTACCTGCTCAATGCCAGCGCCAACGCGATTTTGCGCATTGCCGGCCAGGGTGAACCGGGCGCGCACCACGACCACGCCTACAGCCGCGAAGAACTCAAACTGATCCTGCACTCCAGCCGGGGTCAAGACCCGAGTGACCAAGGCATGCGGGTATTGGCGTCGGCCGTGGAAATGGGTGAGCTGGAAGTGGTCGACTGGGCCAACTCCCGTGAAGACCTCGTAACCCTAGATTCCAAGGCGCCGCTCAAAGAAATCCTCGCGCTGTTCCGTCGCCACAAGTACAGCCGTTACCCGGTCTACGATGCAGAAACCAACACCTTCGTCGGTTTGCTGCACATCAAAGATCTGCTGCTGGAACTGGCTGACCTCGACCACTTGCCCGAGACGTTCAACCTCGAAGAACTGACCCGGCCTCTGGAGCGCGTTTCGCGGCACATGCCGCTGTCACAGTTGCTGGAACAGTTTCGCAAGGGTGGCGCGCACTTCGCACTGGTGGAAGAAGCTGACGGCAAAGTCGTGGGCTACCTGACCATGGAAGACGTGCTTGAAGTGCTGGTGGGCGACATTCAGGACGAACACCGCAAGGCCGAACGCGGCATTCTTTCGTACCAGCCCGGCAAACTGCTGGTGCGGGGCGACACGCCGCTGTTCAAGATCGAACGCCTGCTGGGGGTCGATCTTGACCACGTCGAAGCCGAAACCGTGGCGGGCTTGATCTACGACACCCTCAAGCGCGTGCCGGAAGAAGAAGAACTGCTGGAAGTCGAAGGCTTGCGCATCATCATCAAAAAGATGAAAGGACCGAAAATCGTCCTGGCCAAAGTCCTCAAGCTGGACTGAAGCCATACCTGTTGTCGCTGACGCGCCGCTTTGCCGCGTCAGCGACAACAACCTCTGTCGCCCATAACATCCCACCCTTCAGTAATTTCTGCCCGGCGAAAGCTGGCTGAAAGCATTCCCCTCTAGCATCGCGTCACTCCCGGCAAAAGACCGGCAGGCCAGAGCAGCGGCCCAATCCGCTCTCAGCGCCCACTCGACAACAATAAGAATGGTGACTGTTTATGCTGACCTTCCTTGGCTTTGCCATGGTCATTACGTTCATGTACCTGATCATGACCAAACGTCTGTCCGCCCTGATCGCGTTGATTCTGGTCCCGATCCTGTTTGCGATCTTTGGCGGTTTTGCACCGAAGATCGGCCCCATGATGCTCGAAGGCATTACCAAGCTGGCCCCGACCGGGGTGATGCTGATGTTTGCCATTCTGTATTTCGCCCTGATGATCGACTCCGGCCTGTTCGACCCGGCCGTGCGCAAGATCCTCAAACTGGTCAAGGGCGACCCGCTGAAGATCAGCGTCGGCACGGCCGTACTGGCATTGGTGGTGTCGCTGGATGGCGACGGTGCCACCACCTACATGATTTGCGTGGCGGCGATGCTGCCGCTGTACAAGCGCATCGGCATGAGCCCGCGCATCATGGCCGGGCTGATTATTCTGGCCGGCGGGGTGATGAACATGACGCCCTGGGGCGGGCCGACTGCGCGGGCCGCCAGTGCGCTGCACGTCGATCCCTCTGACATTTTTGTGCCCATGATCCCGGCCATGCTCGCGGGCTGTGCCACCATTCTGGTCATAGCCTGGTGCTACGGCCTGCGCGAGCGCGCGCGCCTGGGTCAGTTGCAGGTTCAGGGCGACGACGTGGATCACAGCGAAATCAGCGTGTCGCAATTCCCCGATGCGCGCCGTCCCAAGCTGATCTGGTTCAACGGTGCTCTGACCTTGGCGTTGATGATTACGCTGATCGCCGGTTTGTTGCCGCTGCCCGTCCTGTTCATGGTCGCGTTCAGTATCGCGATGATCGTCAACTACCCTTGCCTGCAACAGCAAAAAGACCGCGTCGCCGCCCATGCAGGCAGTGTGCTGGCGGTGGTAGGGCTGATTTTCGCGGCAGGTATTTTCACCGGCATCCTCTCCGGCACCGGCATGGTGGATGCCATGTCGAAAAGCTTGCTGGCCGTCATTCCCCCGGCGCTGGGGCCATACCTGGCAGTCATCACCGCACTGGTGAGCCTGCCGTTCACCTTCTTCATGTCCAACGATGCGTTCTACTACGGCGTGTTGCCAGTCCTGGCCGAAGCCGCGAGCCATTACGGCATCACTGCGGTCGAAATGGCCCGCGCCTCGATTGTCGGCCAGCCCGTGCACTTGCTCAGCCCCTTGGTGCCCTCCACGTACCTGCTGGTGGCGCTGGCCGGTATCGAGTTTGGCGATCACCAGCGTTTCACCCTCAAATGGGCGGTTCTGGTGTGCATGGGTATTCTGCTGGCCGCCTTACTGCTCGGCACCTTCCCGCTGTACAGCACGCTATAACGCCTGCCCCCGTCAGAGGCTGTTCAGGACAGCAGCCTCTAACAAGGCGTTTTCGTACAAGTGTTGCAGAAATGTTTCAACCCTCTGCCAGCTATGCGATGCTGGCGTTCTGCTTATTTGCCGACTACAGCTTAAGAAACAACTGTAGGAGCTGGCCGCAGCCCTTTGATCCGGCCCTTCAGGGCATCCATCGCACAGGGAGCCTGCATGCTGACCCTGCTTAATCTGCTTTCCGCCGTGACCCTGTTGATCTGGGGCACGCACATTGTTCGGACCGGCATTCTGCGGGTCTACGGTACAAACCTGCGCCACGTGATCGGGCAAAACGTCTCCAAGCGCATGCTGGCGTTTGTCGCCGGTATCGTGGTGACAGCCATGGTGCAGAGCAGCAATGCCACCGCCATGCTCGTCACCTCCTTTGTCGGCCAGGGTTTGATGGCGCTCACGCCTGCCTTGGCGACGATGCTGGGGGCCGACGTCGGGACGGCCCTGATGGCCCGGGTGCTGACGTTCGACCTGTCATGGCTGTCGCCCCTGCTGATTTTCCTTGGCGTGATCTTCTTCCTCTCGCGCAAACAGACCCGTGCCGGGCAACTGGGACGCGTCGGCATTGGCTTGGGCTTGATCATTCTCGCCTTGCAGTTGATCGTCGAAGCGGCAGCGCCCATCACGCAAGCGCAAGGCGTAAAGGTGATCTTCGCCTCACTGACCGGCGACATCTTGCTCGATGCCTTAATCGGCGCCTTGTTCGCGATGATTTCTTACTCCAGCCTGGCCGCTGTGCTGCTCACGGCCACATTGGCTGGCGCCGGGGTCATCAGCTTGCCCGTTGCAGTGGGTCTGGTGATTGGCGCCAATATCGGCAGCGGCGTCCTGGCATTTCTCAGTACCAGCATGCAAAACGCTGCCGGGCGGCAGGTCGCGCTCGGAAGCCTGTTGTACAAATTGATCGGCTTGCTGCTGATTATCCCGGTGCTCGACCCGCTGGTGGCGTGGATGGACAGCCTCAGCTACAGCGCCCAAGAACTCGTGATCGGCTTTCACCTGCTCTACAACACGGCGCGTTGCTTCCTGATGCTGCCCACGGTCGGGCCGATGGCGCGGGTTTGCGCATGGCTCTTGCCCGAGCGAGAAAACGCCAACGGCGCCGTCAAACCCCGTCATCTCGACCCGACGGCACTGGAAACACCGAGCCTTGCGCTGGCCAACGCAGTACGTGAAACCCTGCGCATCGGTGACCTGATCGACAACATGCTGGTCAACATGCTGGACGTGCTGCGCGGCAAGCAAACCGCCATCACTCAGGAGATGCGCACCCTGGCCGATGATGTCGAAGTGCTCTACAGCGCGGTAAAGCTCTATCTGGCGCAAATGCCCCGTGAAGACCTTGGCGAGCAAGACAGCCGCCGCTGGGCCGAAATCATCGAACTGGCGATCAACCTCAAGCTGGCCAGTGACCTCATCGAACGCATGTTGCGCAAAGTGCAACAACAGAAAACCTCGAAGCGTCGGGCGTTTTCCGAAGACGGGCTGGAAGAACTGACCGGCCTGCACACCCAGTTGATCGACAACCTGCGGTTGGGGCTGACGGTATTCCTGACCGGCGACCCGCAAAGCGCACGGCAATTACTGCGTGAGAAACGCCGTTTCCGCGCGCAGGAACGTCGACTGGCGCACGCTCACGTCAGCCGTTTACAGCGCAAAATCACCCAAAGCATCGAAACCAGCTCCATGCACCTGGAACTGATCGCTGACATGCAACGCCTTAATTCACTGTTTTGCGCCAGTGCCTACGTGGTGCTTGAAACCTCTGAAACCGGCGCACTGCTGCTGGACGAGATGACCGATACCCACCATTCGCCTTGAACGTTGCACGAACCACTGTTGTCAGTCTTTAGAACCCGCATCGACGGCATCACACACCCGACAGGGATTCAGGGATTTTTTATGCGTTGCCTGCTGTTCATCTGCCTGCTGCTCGGCGCAGCCCAGAGCTTTGCCCTTGATCGTTCCAGCGTTGAGGGCTACCAACTGGCCAACGGCCTGCAACTGATCCTCAAACCCACCAGTGACCGCGGACACGTGTCGATCCGGTTGGTAGTGGGGGTGGGGCTGGATGATTTCAGCTGTGCCGACCAACAACTGCCGCACCTGCTTGAACACATGTTGTTCAGCGGCACCGATGACTCGGGCGAAGGCGGCCTTGAAGAACGCATGCAGGCGCTGGGTGGCGAGTGGAACGCCTTCACCAGCCATGCCGACACCACGTTCGTGATCGAAGCGCCCGCGAAGAATCAGCGCAAGGTGCTTGATCTTTTACTGAGCCTGTTGACCCAGACCCAACTCACCGATCAGCGGATCGCTGCCGCCAAGCAGGTGGTCGAACGCGAAGACGGCGGCCATTATTCGCACTTGCAGCGCTGGCTGGATCGTCAAGATCTGGGCCATAGCGCGAGCAATCAACTGGCGGTCGAACTCGGCCTTAAATGCGCCGAACGCGCGCCCGTACACAACCTCACCCGCGGACAACTCGAAGGTGTGCGCAAGGATTGGTATGCGCCCAACAACATGACGCTGATCGTCGTCGGCGAACTTGACCGCTTGCTGCCGGCCTATCTGGAACGCACCTATGGCGCGCTGGAAGCCGTTGAGCCCAGCGACCACAAGCCCTTGGCCGACATTGATGCCAAAGCCGATGCCGAACGCGTTTTACTGCGCGGTGTGGTGGGTGACACCGCCAAGTTGCACTGGTTGCTGCCAGAACCGGTGATCGCCGGGCAAAGCGACGAAACCTGGAACCTGCTGCGCGACTATCTGGAGTGGGCGCTGTACAGCGAACTGCGGCTCAAGCATGGCCTGTCTTATGGGCCGTGGTCAGAGCGCGAAGTGTTTGGCGGGGTGGGCTTCCTGAGCCTGAACGCCGACCTTGAACGTGACGATGTCGAACAAGCGCAACAGGTGATGTCGCAACTCAAAGCCCACTTGCTCAAGAACGGCCTCGACCCGCAGCGCTTCGCCCGCCTCAAGCAAGCCGCCATCGCACGCCAGGCATGGGCGGTGCAGGGCAACAGCGCGCTGGCCGACTATTACTGGAGCGCGCTGGGCGATTACGATGAAAGCCGCTTTGCCGACCCGGCCAAGCGCTTGCAGACGGTAACGCTTGAAGACGCCAATCATGCGTTGCGCCAGTTGTTCGCAGAGCCGGGCTATGTGCGCATCGAAAAGCCACTGTTCAGCTACAACGGCTTGAGCGTGGCCATTGTGGCAGCGCTGGTGCTGCTGGTTTTGATAGCGCTGGGCTGGCGCATTTGGCGCCATCGTCATCATTAATCGCGTAATTGTCTAAAACCGACATCCCTTGATACCGTAAAATCATTGCCATTTCGCGGCCGGTCACTCCGGCTGCCAGCGTGCGGAGTATTCATCGTGAGCGAGCGTTCCAACCCTTGGCAATTGCAAACCATCGTCGGCCAGTTACGCACCGCGCGTAACCAGTGGCGCACGCAAAACGGGCGTGTCAGTGGCGAGTTGGGCGGTCGCGAGTTGCCGTCGCGGGCTGCGATGGCCGAGATTCTGGAAGCGTTGTGCGGTGCATTGTTCCCGATGCGCCTGGGCCCGGTGGACTTGCGCGAAGAAAGCGAAGACTTCTACGTCGGTCACACGCTCGACGTAGCCCTTAACGCCTTGCTCGCGCAGGCGCGTCTGGAGTTACGCTACGCCGCGCGCCAAAGCGGCCAGCCCGATGATGGCGTCGATGCCACGGCCACCCTGCTGATTCAGGATTTCGCCCTGGCGCTGCCGGGCCTGCGCACCCTGCTCGACACCGACGTTCTGGCCGCCTACCACGGCGACCCGGCAGCCCGCAGCGTGGATGAAGTGCTGCTGTGCTATCCGGGCATTCTGGCGGTGATTCATCACCGTCTGGCGCACCATCTGTATCGCGCGGGCTTGCCGCTGCTGGCACGCATCAGCGCGGAAATCGCCCACTCGGCCACCGGCATCGACATCCACCCCGGCGCGCAGATTGGCCGCAGCTTCTTTATTGATCACGGGACAGGCGTGGTGATTGGAGAAACCGCGATCATCGGTGAGCGGGTCAGGATTTATCAGGCCGTTACCCTGGGCGCCAAGCGCTTCCCGGCGGACGAGTCCGGGCAGTTGCAAAAAGGCCACCCGCGTCACCCGATTGTCGAAGACGACGTGGTGATTTACGCCGGGGCGACGATCCTGGGCCGCATCACCATCGGTCAGGGCTCGACCATCGGCGGCAACGTCTGGTTGACCCGCAGCGTACCGGCCGGTTGCAACCTGACCCAAGCCAACCTGCAACACGACGACGGCACCCAGAAATAACAACGCCCACAAAAAACCCCGAAGGGCTCACGCCCTTCAGGGTTGTGGATAACCCACGCATTACAACTTGGCGATCGACACTTCCGTGGATTTCACGAAGGCGATGACTTCGCTGCCCACCACCAGTTCCAGCTCTTTGACCGAGCGGGTGGTGATGACCGAGGTGACGATTCCGGACGCGGTTTGCACGTCGATTTCAGACAACACGTCCCCCAGTACGATTTCCTTGATGTGGCCTTTGAACTGGTTACGCACGTTGATGGCTTTGATGGTCATGGTGTCGATTCCTGTCTTGGGATAAAAAACGGAGGTTATTGCGCCCAACGCAATTGTGTGGGTAGCGGTGCAACGGGTTCCGGTTCGGGCGGCGAACCGGGTAAAGCCAGTACACGGTTGAGCACTTCGGTTTCCAGCGCCGCCAACCGATGCGAACCGCGCGCCCGAGGGCGCGGCAACGCGATGGTGAGGTCGAGCCCAACGGCGCCGTCTTCGATCAAAATCACGCGGTCGGCAATGGCCACGGCTTCGCTGACATCGTGGGTCACCAGCAACACAGTGAAGCCATGCTGGCGCCACAAACGTTCAATCAACTGCTGCATCTCGATGCGGGTCAGGGCATCCAGCGCACCCAACGGTTCGTCCAGCAGCAACAAACGCGGCTGGTGAATCAGCGCGCGGGCCAAGGCCACACGCTGTTTTTGCCCGCCCGACAGCGCTGCCGGCCACTCGTGGGCTCGTTCGGCAAGGCCGACTTCTTCCAGCGCGTTAAGGGCCTTGGAGCGCCAGTCCCCTTTAAGCCCCAGACCGACGTTATCGATGACCTTTTTCCACGGCAGCAAACGCGCTTCCTGGAACATCAGGCGTGTGTCGTCATGGGCCTCTTGCAGCGGCGCACTGCCCGCCATCAGTTCACCGCCGGTAGGTTGGTCGAGCCCGGCGATCAGCCGCATCAGCGTACTTTTGCCGCAGCCGCTGCGGCCCACCACGGCCACAAACTGACCGGCCGGAATGTGTAAATCGATGTCGCGCAGTACCTGACGTTCGCCAAACGCTTTGTGCAGGCCATTGATCGCCAACGGGATGCCCTGACGCAAACGCGGAGGTTGTTGAGCTGTCATGCTGCACCGCCTTTAACCACTTGGTACGCCGGGTGCCAACGCAACCAGACGCGCTCCAGCCCACGGGCCGCGCTGTCGGCCAATTTGCCGAGCACCGCGTACAAAACAATCGCCAGCACCACCACGTCAGTTTGCAAAAACTCGCGGGCATTCATCGCCAGATAGCCAATGCCGGAGCTGGCAGAGATGGTTTCAGCCACGATCAAAGTCAGCCACATAAAGCCCAGCGCAAAACGCACACCCACCAAAATCGAGGGCAAGGCGCCCGGTAAAATCACTTGCCAAAATAGGCTGAAGCCGGACAAGCCGTAACTGCGCGCCATTTCGACCAACGCCGGGTCCACGTTGCGGATGCCGTGATAGGTGTTGAGGTAAATCGGGAACAACGTGCCCAACGCGACCAAAAAGACCTTGGCTGACTCGTCGATCCCGAACCACAGAATCACCAGCGGAATCAGCGCCAGATGCGGCACGTTGCGGATCATCTGCACCGAGCTGTCGAGCAGGCGCTCGCCCCACTTCGACAGGCCCGTGACGAAACCCAATGCCAGGCCGATGCTGCCGCCGATCACAAACCCAAGCGCGGCGCGCCAGCCGCTGATGGCGAGGTGTTTCCAAATCTCGCCACTGCGCACCAATTCGACCCCCGCTGCGATCACGGCACTGGGCGCTGGCAGAATCCGCGTCGACAACCAGCCCGCCGACACTGACAATTGCCACACCGCCAGCAGCAACACGGGCAAGACCCACGGAGCCAGGCTGTGACCGACATTTTTGAGGCGCGAAGCCTTCACCATACTCATGCTGGCCTCAGCTCTGCGACGCGGCTTTGGGAAGAATGTCGTTGGCCACCATCTCGCCAAACGGGCTCACGTAACCGGCACTTTTAGGCAACTCGGGGCGCTCGACATCGAGGTGTGGGAACAGCAATTCCGCCACCCGATACGACTCTTCCAGGTGCGGATAACCCGAAAAAATGAACGTATCGATGCCCAGATCGGCGTATTCCTTGACCCGTGCAGCCACGGTAGGGCCATCGCCGACCAGCGCCGTGCCGGCACCACCACGCACCAACCCCACGCCCGCCCACAGGTTGGGGCTCACTTCAAGGTTGTCACGGCTGCCGCCATGCAAGGCGGCCATGCGCTGCTGACCCACCGAGTCGAACCGCGACAGCGATGCCTGAGCGCGAGCAATGGTGTCGTCGTCCAGATGGGAAATCAGTTTGTCAGCGGCTTTCCAGGCTTCTTCGTTGGATTCACGCACGATCACGTGCAGGCGAATCCCGAAGCGTATGCTGCGGCCATGCTGGGCGGCCTTGGCGCGCACCTGCTCGATTTTCTGCGCGACAGCCGCGGGCGGCTCGCCCCAGGTCAGCACCATCTCGACCTGTTCAGCAGCCAAGTCCTGGGCCGCTTCCGAGGAGCCACCGAAGTACAGCGGCGGACGCGGCTGCTGAATCGGTGGATAGAGCAGCTTGGCGCCTTTGACGCTGATGTGCTGACCGTCGTAATCCACCGTTTCGCCTTCCAGCACACGGCGCCAGATGCGGGTGAATTCGACCGACGCCTGATAACGCTCCTCATGGCTGAGGAACAGGCCGTCACCGGCCAATTCTTCCGGGTCGCCACCGGTCACCAGATTGAACAGCGCACGCCCACCGGACAAACGATCCAGGGTCGCGGCCTGACGAGCCGCCACGGTCGGGGACACAATGCCGGGGCGCAGCGCCACGAGGAATTTCAAGCGCTGGGTCACCGGGATCAGCGATGCGGCCACCAGCCATGAGTCTTCGCAGGAACGGCCGGTGGGAATCAACACACCACCGAAACCCAGACGGTCTGCCGCTTGTGCCACTTGTTGCAAGTACCCGTAGTCAACAGCACGGGCGCCTTCGGAGGTGCCAAGGTAATGGCCATCACCGTGGGTAGGCAGGAACCAGAAAATATTGAGGCTCATGGAGTGGTCTCCTAAATGGGTACGGCAAACGTTAGAGGGCGTTGGCCACAGCGGCCGGGGGCGTCCAGATCACGTCTTTGACCACCAGCGGCTTGGGAATCAGCTTGAGCTGGTGAAACGTGTCCGCAATTTTTTGCTGCGCATTGACCACTTCCGGGGTCAGAAACTGCGCGCCATAGCCTTGGCGCTTGACGGCCGTCAGCGTGATTTCAGGCGACAACCCCAACAGCGGTGCTACTTGTTGAGTCACCTCTTCAGGGTTGGCCTTGGCCCAGTCCCCGATGTTGCGCACCTCATCCACCAACACTTCGATCACCTTGGGGTGCTGTTCGGCGTAGGGCTTGGTGGCCAGATAGAACTGATGGTTGTCCGCAATACCGCTGGCATCGCGCAACGTGCGGGCTTGCAACTGTTGCTCGGCCGCTGCCTGGTACGGGTCCCAGATTACCCAGGCATCGACACTGCCGCGCTCGAACGCGGCACGCGCATCCGCCGGGGGCAGAAAGACCGTCTGGATGTCGGTGTAATGAAGGCCTGCGTCTTCCAGTGCCCGTACCAACAGGTAGTGGACGTTAGAGCCTTTGTTGAGCACGACTTTTTTGCCCTTGAGGTCTTTCACCGAGGTGATTGGTGAATCCTTGGGCACCAGAATCGCTTCACTGGTGGGGGCCGGGGGCTCGTAGGCGACATACAGCAGATCGGCGCCCGCGGCCTGGGCAAACACGGGTGGCGTTTCGCCCGTCACGCCAAAGTCGATCGACCCGACGTTCAAGCCTTCCAGCAATTGCGGGCCGCCGGGGAATTCAGTCCATTGAACGTCAACGCCTTGTTCGGCCAGACGCTTTTCCAGCGTGCCTTTGGCCTTGAGCAGCATCAGCGTGCCGTATTTCTGATAGCCAATGCGCAGGGCATCCGCTTGAGCTTCCAACACAACGCCGAAGGACACAGCCGCAGCAAACAGTGCGACCAGACCTCGACGCAAAATGACAGGGCGCATGGCGCTCTCCTTTTGTTTTTCGAGATTCAGATAGCACCTGCCGAGCCGTTAGCGGATCAGTAAGGTGGGACTACATAAGAGGGTGTTTCAAATGCTCCAGCGAGCCGTCACCAGGCGCTCGTTGAGGATGTTCGGGTCCAGCGGTTTAGGGCGACGCGCCAGCGCGGAGTAAAACTGCTCCAGCGACTCGTTCAGCCGTTGTTCCAGCACGGGTGCCAACTGCGGCTGGGCGCTGCCTTCGCCGTAAGCAATCTGGCTGTCATCGGCAAAAATGCCGTGCAGCATTTCCTGTGCCTTGAGCGTCGACAGCACGGGCTTGAGCGCGTAATCCACGGCCAGCATGTGAGCGATGCTGCCCCCCGTGGCAATCGGCAATACCACTTTGTGGCTCAGCGCCCGCTCAGGCAGCAAATCGAGCACAGTTTTCAAGGCACCGCTGAAAGACGCCTTGTACACCGGCGTCGCGATGACCAGCCCGTCGGCGTTTTCGATCTGTTGCAACAAGTCGATGATCTTGGGGCTATCGAATCGCGCATGCAGCAAATCTTCAGCCGGAAAATCACGCACCTGATAGCTCACCACTTCGACGCCTTGCTGGTTGAGCCAGTGTTTGGTGCGATCCAGCAACACCCCGGAACGGGATCGTTGGCTTGGGCTTCCTCCGAGTGTCACGACCAGCATCTAGAGAATTCCTTGCATGAATGTGTGCAAATCGCCGTCAGCGTTTTCGCTTGGGTAGGCAGACCATAACAGGCGATTTTTATATCCATAAATCATATTTATTCATTTTTTTATTCTTTTTAAGCATATATCTGGGCGCCTTTACCGATCCTCACAGGGGATATACCTGCCACCAAGAGAATCGCCTACGCGCCAGCTGGACAATGACTGTATGTACCACCTATGCGCGTCGCACCTGGCTTAGCGTCCATCACTGGAATGGCCTCCCGTCTTCACCCTCCCGCGAGGGCCATTAACAGCATGGAGTGACGCATATGAGTAACACCGACTCGACTGTTTTTTATTCAGAAACCGCCCTCAAAAGCCTGTATGAAATAAGTTTGGATAAGGCAGTTGAAGACGTTGAAATAACGAGCGATGAGCGTGACATGTACAAGAGAGTGGCCGTGACGCTCGGATCGGAACGCAGCCAAGGACCTGCTCCTGTGTTCGTAAGCAACATCATGATCAATGGCACCGGACACGACCCCGCCCAGTTAAGAGGCATGTTTGTCGTGTCGTCAGCCCACACTGATAACACCGCTTACTTATTATTTACGGTCGCCCACGGGGTGAGTCGATACGACTCCTGGAGCACGCTCAATTTCTACCTCGTTAACAGCCTTCTCGATCAGGCTTCGGACTTATTGCCCTGTATCCCCTTGCCGCTACGCCATTTAGGGGGGGGCCAATTTTCAGGATCATTTAGCAGACGTCTGATCGCAGACGATGTCTTCGCAACGACCAGCGTTTATTACGAATTCGGCATTCAAGCCGACAGTGAATATTTATTGAAGGCGCTTGCTGAGGTCCCTTCACTTCGATCGGTGGCTCGTACTCAGCTTCAAACTGGCCTGACACAACAATACGAATACTCTAAAAAAAAGCACTCTTTATGCGGCCCTGACCACGGCGGGCCACAGGTGCAGGAGACAAGCCCTGAAGTTGATTATGTGCTGGCACATTACTGCAAACATTCAGGACGCGAGCAATGGGGCATAGAACTCTCATCCCCTGCGGCCTGCAGTGGTGATGCGCTGATACGAGCCAGTCAAGATAAAGCCGACATGATCCGTTGGCTGATGGAAATCAAAAAAAACCTGGCCAATGATTTATTCAATGCCATTGAGGCGCACTGGCAACATGGAAAACCTGACCGCGCTGACCTTGGCAGTTACATAGAACACGCCCTGCGAGACCGCTTCATCAATGAGCTGCTACAGGCCAGGCACCTCGGGTATGTAACGCAGGCAGAGCTTGTCAGGCTATACCGTTACGCGAATGGTCACAGCGACGATACGTTGGTATTGACCTCTGTGCTTATTGAAACGCCTCAAGACTATTTACTTGAAGTCGTAGGTTGGTACTGCATTCACCTTGGCGATCAAAATACCAAAGTGTGTGCCATGACTGATGCCGGCTTGCAATGGTTTGACAATACCTCTGAGCTCCTGGAGTACCTTGAAGAGCGCGGCGTTTTGCAAGGTAGTTGTCGCGTCAGCCGTGTTTTTAAGCTGCTATTTTCACTGCCGGCTGCTCCCTCTCTGGGTTGAGTGTGACGGCGCCGATAGGTTGCCAATTTCGCGTTGCACCTG